>CAZIHO010000014.1:0-43484 GCA_964538875.1 uncultured Chromatiaceae bacterium | reverse complement strand
TCCGCCAACATGAGCGCCATGCTGCTGTACATCATCACCAACGCGGTCCTGTTCTCGTTCCTCATGACCCACGAGAACATCCCTCAAGAAATGGCAGCCTGGATGATCGGCACCGGTGTCGGGGTGATCGGCTTCCTGCTGATCTCCAACGTGCTGTTGCTGGTGGCGGGCAACTTCATGGAGCCCTCGTCCATCGTGCTGATCCTGGCGCCGATCCTGTTCCCCATCGCCATGAAGTTGGGCATCGATCCGGTCCACTTCGGCATCATCATGGTGGTCAACATGGAAGTGGGCATGTGCCATCCGCCGGTAGGCCTCAACCTGTACGTGGCTAGCGGTGTCGCCAGGATGGGCATCACAGAACTCACCATCGCGGTATGGCCCTGGCTGCTCACCATGCTGGTATTTCTGGTGTTGGTGACCTACTGGCCCGCCATGTCGCTCTGGTTCCCAAGACTGCTGGGGATGATC
Source organism: uncultured Chromatiaceae bacterium (assembly GCA_964538875.1). Taxonomy (GTDB): domain Bacteria; phylum Pseudomonadota; class Gammaproteobacteria; order Chromatiales; family Chromatiaceae; genus CAZIHO01. The sequence goes on along the minus strand of CAZIHO010000014.1, from coordinate 43,013 downwards.
CCCTAACGCCTGACAGCGATTGCTTCGCACAGGGACGTGCGCCCATCCAGATCCGGGATGCCCGGCGGGCGGGAGGAAACCGCCAGGATCCGGGTCTGCCTCAACGACTGACCGGCGATTAGGACCAACCGTCGTCAGGATCCAAACAGCGCCCGGTCATGGGCACGAAGGCCACCGCCAGCAGATCCCGGCCCCGCACCTGGCCGTCGGCATCCTTTTCCACCAGCATCAAGCTCTGGACGTGCCAGGGCGGACCTACCGGCACCACCAAGCGCCCACCGGGGGCCAGTTGTTCCACTAGGCAGGGTGGCAGCCGGGGGGCCGCCGCCGTGACCAGAATACCGTCGAAGGGGGCCTGCTCCGGCCAGCCGGCGTTGCCATCGCCGATCCGCAGGTGCAGGTTGGTATAACCCAATTGTTCCAAAAGCTGGGCGGCCCTCTGGGCCAGTTCGGGGACGATTTCGATGCTGTAGACCTGGGCTGCCAACTCCGCCAGCAGCGCGGTCTGGTAGCCGCAGCCGGTGCCAATTTCCAGGATGCGCCCATCGGACCCCGGCTGGACCAAATCGGTCATGAGGGCGACGATGAAGGGCTGGGAAATGGTTTGGCCTTCACCGATGGGCAGCGGCCGGTCGGCGTGGGCCTGGGCCCGCGAATACTCGGGTACAAACCGCTCCCGGGGCACCCGGCCCATGGCGGCCAACACCCGGGGGTCCAATTCTCCCCGGCCAGTGCTCAACTGAGAATCTCTGGCGTGGGCGCGGATGTCGTTCAACATACGCTGCACCGGATCGGAGAAAAACATGGTCGGCCCTCTCTGCCGTGGAAAGTGGCAACGCCGGCGGCGGCACTCGGCAGCGCCGCTGCTCTCTCAACCTTAGCAGAACGGCCGAGGGTGCTCTCAGGCGGCCAATACCTTGGCTTCCAGGTCCCGAATCTGGTCCCGCAACCGGGCTGCGTCCTCGAATTCCAGGTTGCGGGCATGCTGGTACATGGTCTTTTCCAGAGCCTTGATTTTCTTCGCCAATTGTTGGGGCGTGAGGGCCGCGTAGGCGGCGGCTTCATCCGCCACCTTGGCGTATTGGCGGGGTGGCATGGGTGCACCGGGCGCGCCGGATTCCATGATGTCCGCCACCGCCTTGCGAATCGTCTGGGGCGTGATGCCCATGGCCTGGTTATGGGCCACTTGCTTAGCCCGGCGCCGGTCCGTTTCGGCGATGGCCCGTTCCATGGAGCCGGTCATGCGGTCTCCATACAGGATGGCGCGGCCGTTGAGGTTGCGGGCGGCGCGGCCCATGGTCTGGATCAGGGCGCCCTCGGAGCGCAGGAAACCCTCCTTGTCCGCGTCCAGAATGGCCACCAGGGACACCTCCGGCATGTCCAAGCCTTCCCGCAGCAGGTTGATCCCCACCAGTACGTCGAACTTACCGAGCCGGAGATCCCGGATGATTTCCACCCGCTCCACCGTCTCCACGTCCGAGTGGAGATACCGCACCCGGATGCCCTGGTCGTTCAGATATTCGGTCAGGTCCTCGGCCATGCGCTTGGTCAGGGTGGTGACCAGCACCCGGTCCCCCAGGGCCAGGGTGCGATGGATTTCCGACAGCAAGTCGTCCACCTGGCTGGTGGCGGGACGCACCTCCACCAGGGGGTCCACCAACCCGGTGGGCCGCACCACCTGCTCCACCACCGCGCCGGAGTGCTGGATTTCATAGTCCCTGGGGGTGGCGGACACATAGATGGTCTGGGGCTGGCGGGCCTGGAATTCCTCGAAGCGCAGGGGCCGGTTGTCCAGCGCGGACGGCAGCCGGAAGCCGTATTCCACCAGGTTTTCCTTGCGGGACCGGTCGCCCCGGTACATGCCGCCGATCTGGGATACGGTGACATGGCTCTCGTCGATCACTAGCAGGGCGTCCGCCGGCAAATAGTCGAACAGGGTGGGCGGCGGTTGGCCAGCGGCCCGCCCGGACAGGTAGCGGGAATAATTCTCTATGCCGGAGCAATAGCCCAATTCCAGCATCATCTCCAGGTCATACTGGGTGCGTTGCTCCAAGCGCTGGGCCTCCACCAGCCGGTTCTCGGTGCGCAACTGCTCTAGCCGCTGCTTTAACTCAACCTTGATGTCCTCCACCGCCCGGGTGACCACCTCCCTGGGGGTGACGTAATGGCTCTTGGGATAGACGGTGTAACGAGGCACGGAACGCAGTACCGCGCCAGTGAGGGGATCGAACAGGGTCAGGGACTCGATCTCCTCGTCGAACAGGGACACCCGCAGCGCCTCCGCGTCTGATTCGGCCGGATAGATGTCCAGTACCTCGCCCTTGACCCGGTAACCGGCGCGCTGCAGTTCCAGGTCGTTGCGTTTGTACTGGAGCGCCGCCAGACGACGCAGCAGAAAGCGCTGATCCACCCGGTCACCCCGGCTCAAGTGCAGCACCATGCTCAGGTAGGACTGGGGGTCCCCCAGGCCGTAAATGGCCGACACGGTGGCGACGATGATGACATCCCTCCGCTCCAATAGGGCCTTGGTGGCGGACAGGCGCATCTGTTCAATGTGTTCGTTGATGCTGGCGTCCTTTTCGATATAGGTATCGGACGCCGGCACATAGGCTTCCGGCTGGTAATAGTCGTAATAAGAAACAAAATATTCGACGGCGTTATGGGGAAAAAAGTCCCGCATTTCCCCGTACAACTGGGCCGCCAGAGTCTTGTTGTGGGCCATGATCAGGGTCGGGCGCTGCAATTCTTGGATCAGGTTAGCGATGGTGTAAGTCTTGCCAGAACCCGTCACCCCGAGCAGCGTCATACCCGCCTCGCCGTCCCGCAGCCCGCTCAGGAGCCGCTCGATGGCGGCTGGCTGGTCGCCGGCGGGGGCGAACGGCGCCACCAATTGCATGGGTTTGTCCATCAAGAATTCAGTTGTCAGGCCGGATTGGCTATCATTAGCGGTTGTTTCTTACCAGGTTCGGCCCACAGAGGCCGGAACCGCCTCTCCCACCCACTTGTTGCGAGCCTTGCCCATGAGCATCAAACTTTCTTCCCGCGTGCAAGCGGTCAAGCCTTCCCCCACCCTCGCCGTCGATGCCCGCGCCAAGGCGCTCAAGGCGGAAGGACGGGATGTGGTGGGCCTTGGGGCTGGCGAACCGGATTTCGATACCCCGGACCACATCAAGGAAGCCGCCATCAAGGCAATCCGGGATGGGTTCACCAAATATACCGCAGTGGATGGCACACCCTCCCTGAAAAAGGCCATCGTCGAAAAATTCCAGCGCGAGAACGGCTTTACCTACAAGCCGGAGCAGATCCTGGTGTCCTGCGGCGGTAAGCAGAGCTTTTTCAATCTGGCCCAGGCGTTGCTGGATCCGGGCGACGAGGTCATCATCCCCAGCCCCTACTGGGTGTCCTACCCGGACATGGCCCTGCTGGCCGGCGGTGTACCGGTGTTCGTGCATGCCACTGCCGAGCAGCGCTTCAAGATCAGCGCCCAGCAACTGGCCTCGGCCATCACCGCCAAGACCCGGCTGGTGGTCATCAACAGCCCCTCCAACCCCACCGGCATGTCCTATTCCAAGCATGAATTGGCGGCCCTGGGCGCGGTGCTGCGGGAACATCCGCGCATCATCATCGCCACCGACGATATGTACGAGCACATCCGCTGGAGCAGCGACCCGTTCGTGAATATCCTCAACGCCTGCCCGGACCTGTACGACCGCACCCTGGTGCTGAATGGCGTGTCCAAGGCCTACTCCATGACCGGCTGGCGCATCGGCTACGCCGGCGGCCCCGTGGAAATCATCAAGGCCATGACCAAGGTCCAGTCCCAGAGCACCTCCAATGCCACCTCCATCGCCCAGGTGGCGGCCCAGGCGGCCATCGAGGGTCCCCAGGACTGCATCCAGATGATGGTCAAGGCCTTCAAGGAGCGTCATGACTATGTAGTGGGGCGCCTGAACCGGATCCCCGGCGTGGAATGCCTGGAGACGGACGGCACCTTCTACGTGTTCCCCGGCGTGCAGCAGGCCTTGGCCAAGGTGCCCGGCGTGCACAACGATCTGGAGCTGGCGGAATATCTGCTGAACCAGGCGGAAGTGGCGCTGGTGCCGGGCACCGCGTTCGGTCTGGCCGGCCACCTGCGTCTGTCCATCGCCACCAGCATGGAAAACCTGACCAAGGCCCTGGACCGGATCGAGAAGGTTCTGGGCTAGCCCCCTGCCCCGCGACCCGCTGAACCGGGTCGCGGGTCGCCAGCATCACCGGCCTGCTCCCGCCGCCCGGAGCCGTTACTGCTTGCCCGCGCCCCTAGGGGGGCTGGTCATCACTGGCCGCTTCCACGCTGGATTCCGCGGCTGGCGGGCCGGATACCTTCAATAACCCTTGGCCGATCAACAGCCGGTGCAGACGCCCGATGATGGGCTGGTCGCAGTTGAAATAGCGGCCCTGGCATTGGCGCCAGGCCTCTAACCGCAGTTGGAACACCGGATCCAGGGGCAGCCCGGCGGCCTTGAGCAACAGGGTGGAGAGGTAGGCGATGTCCAGCCGCTGGGCCAGCAGGGCCGGCTCCAGGTTGCGCCGGTCCGCGCCGGTGAGGCTGAAGTAGGTGGTGTACTCGGCGTCGTCCAGGGTAAAGTCGTCCTTGCGGAGATCCCCGGACAACCCCGGATGATGATCCCCCCAATGCAGATAGAGGAGGCGCCGGCCCGCCTGCTTAGAACTCTTCTCCAAGGCGTTCCGCAACTCGTCCTGGGCCCTGGCGCCCACATCCATACGGCGCAGGTAGTCGGTCAGTGCCAGCCGCTCGTTCAGCGGGTAATCGGCGGGTATGCGCGGATGGGGCAAGGTGTGGGGCGGCAGATACATATCGCCATGGGGCCCGTGCTGGGCCAGGGTGAGCAGGAAAATAAACAGGGGTTTGCGGGGATGCCGGGCCCGGATCTCAGGCAATTGACCTAGAAAGGCGTCGAATAGCTCCTTGTCTGGCACATGCAGCGAATACTTTTCGTCATGCAAGCCGATTTCCGTCAAGTCTAGAAATTCGTCGAAGCCGATGGACTCGTAAAAGGCCCGGGCGTTGATGAAGCCACCCTCGATGGGATAGATGGCCAGGGTCGCGTAACCCAACTGATGCAGATAGCGGGGTAGCGAATGCCACACCCGCCCCAGCATGGTATGGGGCGTGTAATACCCAGACGGCCCTAGATTCTTATGGGGCAATCCCACTAAAAAGGCAAACTCAGACATCCAGGTGCCGCCGCCAAAGGTATGCACCTGGAGATCGCCCCGCACCGGCGCGGCGAAGAACCTGGGATTGGCGCAGGCATCCTTGGCACAAAAGCCCAGCAGGCGATTGGGATCAAACGCGCTTTCCTGCAACACCGCCACTAGATCCGGCAGCACCGCTGGCGGCTTGGCGGGCAGGCTCTGGGTCAGGGGGCCGAATTCGGCGGCCACGGGCTGCAACAGGGGTTCCCGGTGCACAGCGGACATGAAGAAGGACTCGAATACCCGGTCGTAGGCCGCCATGACTTCCCAGGGGTTGGCGGTGCTGCTGAAATCATGGGCCGCCAACCGCTGGTAGAGCAGATGGGCGGGCGGCCATAGAAACAGCCAGACCACCACGGACGGCCAATGCAGCTGGCTGTGGGGGCGGTCCTGCCGGTACACCAGCGCCAGCATGGCCAGCATCAGCACCAAGGTCACGCCGATGCCGATGCTCAGGGACACGTAGACGATGGCCACGTCGAACAGGTTGGTGCCGGTCAAGTAGCGGGCGTCGAAAAATAGCAGCGGCGTCTGTAAAAAGTGCCACTTGACCCGGGAGATCAGGTAGACGGCGACCAGGGGCAAGCTAGCCACCAGCACGGCGAACCAGGGGCGCCGGGTCAACAGGTAAACTGGCAGGTAGGCCAGCACCACCAGATTAAGGGCGAATAGGCCGGCGTACCAACCGGGTTCGATCCAGGCCGCGTAGCCCAACAGCAGCGCGACCGCCAAGGTAAGCCCCCGGGCTAATCGATGCCAAAAGCGCCCGCCGCTGGTTTGGACGCCGTTCCGGCTGGCCGCGCCGATTGGGGCGCCTGGCTGCTCGGAGGTGTCAGCAGGATTACTCAAGGGCGATCTACTCTTGGTCTAGCTCGATTGGGGTATAGGTGCGGCGGGGCGGCCGGCCGTCGGCACAACGCCAAGGGTACGGGATGTTCGTCCTACCAGGGGGGTCAGGACGGCAACCGGCCGGTACCCGGGATGTTAACTGGTTTGCGCCGGGAGGAAAGCCGCTGTCGCCGATGCAATACACCGGAATATACAGTGGCAATCACTTAAGTTATTTTAGCCTCGGCCGACGTGGGTTTCATGCCGGTGACCCGGACGCGGGGGGCGAGACTCCCGGACCCCTAGGGCTGGCTTAGCCGTAGTCAACGATTCAAAGTAAGGGAAATCCATGTCCAATGACCCAATAGCCTTATCCGTCCGGGCCGCCCTTGCCGGGGCCCTGACGGTGGTCACGCCGGGCCTCCAAGCGGCGGCATTCCAGGTGGCCGAGTTGTCGGTGGCCGGCATCGGCCTCGCCAACGCCATGGTGGCCAACCCCACCGACCTGGGCGCCATCGCCTATAACGCCGCAGCCATGGGATTCCAGACTCAGTCCGCGCTCACCGCCGCCACCCTATTCATCTTCCCGGACGGCAAGGTCACCACCGCCAGTGGCACCCATGAGGGCCAGGGCGAGGACGCGATATTCGTTCCGGCCCTACAGGCCATGCTGAAGATCAATTCGGACTGGTCGTTGGGATTCAACGTCAACAGCCAGTTCGGCCTGGAAACCTATTGGGAGATCGGCACCTTTCCCGCCCTGTCCCAGGCCATCCCCACCGGCCTGCCCGGCATTTCCCTGCCCGCCGGCACCTTCCACCCCACCCAGACCAAGATGGAAGTGATCAACTTCACGCCGACTCTGGCCTACCGGATCAATCCCAACCTGAGCGCCTCGGCGGGTTTCGACTATTACGATCTGCGCAAGATGGGCTTTGACACCGGCGCGGTGGAAATCAGCAGCAAGAACGGCGATGGGTTCGGCTGGAATCTGGGCTTGATGTACAACAACGGCCCCCTGACCCTGGGCGCCAGCTACCATTCGTCCGCGACCCTGGAGGGCCACGGCACCCTGTCCACCAGCAGTCCGATATTGGCCGCCGTAGGCCTTGGCACCCAGTCCGTCGATGGCGAAGTGCCCTTGCCCTGGCGGTTGCAACTGGGGGCCCGGTACGCTTTCAACGACCAGTTGGCGGTGGAACTGGATATGTCCCGCACCGGCTGGAGCAGTTTCGACACCGTGGAGTTCAAATCCAATGCCACGGGCCAGACCATCCTGTCCAGCGACAACTATTGGCAAGACTCCAATGCGTACAAGGTCGGCCTGAGCTACAACCTCACCGCCAACACCCAGTTGCGCCTGGGCTATAGCTACGACGAAACCTGCGAAAACGACCTCTTTTTCAGCGGCCGGGTGCCGGACGACAACCGGCATCTGTATAGCGTCGGCCTGGCCCACCGCTTACCAGATGGCTGGGAAGTGGAGGCGGCCTATATGCACGTGCAGTTCGACGACCGGGACTACCAGGCCAGCAAGACCTTCGACCCGTCCACCAGCACCGATCCCAACGGCACCACGGCGCTCAATGGTCAATACGAACTCACCGTCGATTTCGTGGGTGTAGGCGTCAGCAAGCGGTTCTAGCTCACCTGGCCCGCTGGATTCCCCGGCCCGGACCGGGGAACCCAAACCCACCTTGCCGGTCCGGAACTCAGCCGTGCACGTCGATATTGCGCAGCCCGGTGCGGAAGGAATTGAAGGGGCTCAGCAGGGCGTCACCGTACACCACGGCGCAGCCAAACCAGTGGAAGAAAGTGATGCCCTCCCAGCCGGAGCGCAGATACAGGTGGGTCAAGAGCACCGCCACCACCGTCACCGCCGCCACCGACCAGAAGATATCCAGCATGAATCCCCAGGCGCTGATGTCGCCGGACTTGAAGAATTCCACGAACAGCACGACCACGCCCAGACCGAGAAATACGTAGCCCGGCACGCCGCGCATATCCAGCCCAGCGGACTGGGCGAAAATCAGGTATCCGATCACCAAGAAAACCCAGGGGAAACGGCTCAGCCACACCAGCCCGCCAGTCGCGCCCCTTGCCCCGTCAGCCATGGCTCCTCCTCCAGAAATTCCAAGTTAAACCTTAAGTGTAGGCCCCATGCCCCCATCGAATCCACTCCCCGGCCAGGGCCGACTCATTCCGCCCGGCAATCTTTGGGCCCGGCTCCGGGAACAGGGCCGCCAGGCCCAAGCGCTAGGCGCCTTGCACCGCATCCAAACCGAACAGCGCTGGCTGGATGACCAGGGCGTGCGCTTTCTGGTGCGCGCCCTGCCCAGCCTGTCGGATAAGCCGCGTCAGACGGACCCGGGTCCCGCCCCGGCCAATCCCTTCCTGCCCCCGGAACCGGCCCTGACTCTGGGCGACTGGGCACCCAACCACCGGATGGTGCTCAACAAATTCAACGTGCTGGACCACCACTTGTTGATCGTGACCCGCCAGTTTGAGCACCAGGAACAGTTGCTGAAACAGGGGGATTTCGCGGCCCTGGCGGCGGCGCTGGGGGAGATCGACGGGCTGGGTTTCTACAATGGCGGCCAGGAAGCAGGCGCCAGCCAGACCCACAAGCATCTGCAACTGGTGCCCCTGGCTGGGGAGCACCTGCCCCTGGAGCCCTGGTTCGAGCAAGGGGAAGGAGACCAGTTGGCGGCGCTGCCGTTCCGGCACGCCTTCCGGCGCCTGCCCGCCGGCACCTGGCGCCAGCCAGACCAAACCGCCGACTTGCTATTAAGTCTGTATCTGGAGATGTTGGCTCAAGTGGCCATCGTGGCCCTGGTGCGGGACGGGGAACTCTGGCAGGGCGCACCCTACAATCTGTTGCTGCGCCGCCATTGGATGCTGCTGGTGCCGCGCCGCCGGGAAAGCTTCGCCGGGGTATCGGTCAACGCCCTGGGCTTCGCCGGGTCCCTGTTCGTGCCCTGCCCGGCGGCCCTGGAGCAAATCAGCCGCCTGGGTCCGTTCCGGCTCCTGACCGAGGTCGGCGCCGGCTATTGAACGAGCCCCAGCCTCCTGGGGGGCGGTTCGCGGCGTCCGCCCATTAGGGTCTCAGGCCTGGTCCAGGATCAGGGGCACGTAGACTTCCCCGGCGCTGAAGCCGCCATGCACGCCGATGTGGTGATAGGGCTTTTCGCTGGGCAGACGGTCCTTGAACAGGTAATTGTCCCGCATCACCAGGGTGTAATCCCCAACCCGCTCCCCCAGGCGCGGGTCCAGGGGTTCCAAGCCGAACAGACCCCGCTCCACCAACTCCCGGCTGTGGAACAGCTCCGCCCGCTCCCCCAGTTGGGACCCCACATAGGCCTCGAAATCCGCCGCCGCCCCCGGCCGGACATAGCAAAACAGGCAGCGGGGTTCCCCGCACAGGGGCAGGGTCAGACAGCGGGCCAACTCCGGGTGCTCCGCCAGATGGCTGTGCCGGTCTGCTGGTGAATCAATGAAGCCGTGATCGGCGCTGATGACCATTAGGGTATCGCTGCCCGTCAGACGGTGCCGCAGGTCCTCCAGAGCCGCGTCCAGCAGGTCGAAATGGCGCCGGGCCGCCAGACTGCCCACGCCCTGGTCGTGGGCCAGGTAATCGAAGAAGGGCCAGTAGGCGTACAGATAGCGGCGTCCCGGCGGCGTCAGGATGCCGGAGATCCGCTCCAGAAACTCATCCAGGCTGGCGTAGGGGTGCAATTGCGCCTGGCCGGCGAAGGCGCGGCTAAAGGGAGAAAAAGCGATGCTGGCCGGGTTCAGCACATGGCATTCCCTGGGTATCAGATCGAACAGGGGCCCGGACCCGGACAGGGCCAGGGGGCCGGGCGCCACCCCGGACAAATCCAGGCCACCATGCCGGGTCTGAAAGGGCAACACCGTGGTGACCGCGCCCAATTCCCGCAGCCAGGTGAACCAGCCGGTAAAACCATGTTGGGCGGGAGCCTGGCCGGTGAGAAAGCAGGTGACGGCGGCGGCGGTGGTGGGCGGCGCCACCGAGCTGAGCCGGCCCGCCAGATGCCGCGCCAGCCAGGCGTCCGGCGACCGCTCCTTGAGGAACTGGAACCCCAGCCCGTCGATCACCAACAGCAGCAGATTGCGCGCCTTGGCCACCCGTTCCGGGGGCAGCAGGTCCAGCGGCGGGTAACCCCGCCCAGGTCCACCCATGCCCAGGGACAGGGACCCCATGAGGTTGACGATACCCCGCTCCCGGTAGTCTGGAAATTCCATACCCACTCTCCCCTAATGGTTGTGCCGGCCGCGCCGGGCCTGTGACCCAGGTTCAGAATCCGGCCAGTTCCCGGCCGGTCCGGTCCCGTCCAACTATTATCCCTTAAACGATCAGGCGCCAGACCCAGAGGACTCACCCATGCAAACCCACCGTCAGCAGACCAGATGCAGCGCTACCCAGTGGCTGGGGGCGCTGGCGTTGTTGCTGCTGGCGCCCTGGCTCCAGACCGCCGGGGCGGCCAGCTATCCGGTGTACGGCGACAGCCTGGCCAGCGGCTGGGAGAACTGGTCCTGGGGAACCAGCCTGAATACCGCTGCCACCAGCCAGGTGCACGCCGGGACCCATGCCCTGGCCGCCACTTACACCGCCGCCTGGGGCGGCGTCTATCTCGCCACCCACACGCCGGTCACCACCGGTAGCTATACCAGTCTCCAGTTCTGGATCCACGGCGGCAGCCCGGGCGGCCAACGCCTGCGGGTACTGCTGACCGACGCTCAGCAAAACTTTCTGCCGTCCGTCAATCTCACCGCCACCAATGGCTGGACCCTGGTCAGTATCCCCCTGACCCAACTGGGCAGTCCCAGCCAAATCGGCGGCCTGGTCTGGCAGGACACCCTGGGCGCCGCCCAACCCGTCTTCTACCTGGACGACATCAGCCTGGCGGGCACCACTACACCACCTCCCAGCACGCCCAGCTTAAGCGTGGATGCCAATCGGGACCGTCATACCATCAGCGACGCCATCTACGGCATGAACTACGCCTCGGAAAGCCTGGCCAAAGAGCTGCGCCTGCCGGTGCGTCGCTGGGGCGGCAATGCCACCAGCCGCTACAATTGGAAGATAAATCTCTATAACACGGGTTCAGATTGGTATTTCGAGAACATTCCGGCCGGCGCAGCGGTACTGAACGGTTCGGCGTCCGATTTATTCGTGGAACAGGATCGGCGCACCGGCACCAAAAGCCTGTTAACCCTGCCCCTGCTCGGCTGGACCGCCAGGGATGACAGCCCCCGCCAGCATCCCTACGCCTGCGGCTTCAAGGTATCCAAGTACGGCGCCCAGCAGGACCAGGATCCCTGGGATGGGGACTGCGGCAACGGCCTGGCCAGCAATGGCACGCCCCTGACCGGCAACGCCCCCGGCGACACCAGCAGTCCCATCGGGACGGATTTCGTGGCGGACTGGGTGCGCCACCTGACCGCCAAGTATGGTGCCGCCCAGCAAGGAGGCGTCGCCTATTACAACTTGGACAACGAACCCATGTTGTGGAACAGCACCCACCGGGACCTGCATCCCCAGCCCACCAGCTACGACGAACTGCGGGATCGCACCCAGGCCTACGCAGCGGCGGTCAAGGCGGCCGACCCCGGCGCCGCCACCTTGGGTCCGGTGCTTTGGGGCTGGTGCGCGTATTTTTATTCGGCATTGGATCAATGTGCTCCCGGCGCCGACCGCCAGAACCACGCCAATCAAGACTTGGTGCCCTGGTATCTGCAACAGATGCAGGCCTACGAGCAAGCCCACGGCCTGCGCATCCTGGACTACCTGGACCTGCACTTTTACCCCCAGGCGGACGGCGTGGCCCTGGCGCCGGCCGGCAGCGCCGCCACCCAGGCGTTGCGGCTCCGCTCCACCCGGGCCCTCTGGGACCCGGACTACCTGGATGAAAGCTGGATCTCGGACACCGCCCCCGGCGGCGTGGCGGTGCGGCTGATCCCCCGTATGCGGGACTGGGTGACGCAAAACTATCCCGGTACCAAGCTGGCCATCACAGAATACAACTGGGGCGCCCTGGACCACCTGAATGGCGCCCTGGCCCAGGGGGACCTGTTGGGCATCTTCGGCCGGGAAGGATTGGACCTGGCCACCCTATGGGATCCCCCGGCGGCGGCGCAGCCCGGCGCTTTCGCGTTTCGGCTGTACCGGAATTACGATGGCGCAGGTCAGGGTTTCGGCGACCTGGGCGTCAACGCGGTCAGCAGCGACCCCGCCAGTCTGGCCATTTACGCCGCCCTGCGCAGCAGCGACCAGGCCCTGACCCTGGTGGTCATCAACAAGACCAACGCCGCCATCGCCACCCGGGTAACCTTGAGTGGCATCGCGCCCGCCTCCCTGGCGCCGGTCTATCGCTATAGCGCTGCCAATCTGGCCGCCATCCAACGGGTCGCCGACCAAGCCGTGAGCCGGGACGGCTTCGACGCCAGCTTCCCGGCCGAGTCCCTGACCCTCATCTCGATACCCCGCTCCCGGCTTTCCCTGCCCCTGGCACCCAGCGTCAGCACTGACCCGCCCAGCGAGTTAGGGCTAGGCGTCGCCACCCTGAACGGCACTTTGTACCCCAACGGCAGCGGTTCCAGCGCCTGGTTTGAGTACGGTCTCACCAGCGCCTACGGCCAGACCCTGGCGGCGAGCCCCGCCGAAATCGAGGGCAGCGCCGGCGCCACCCGCTTCAGCGCCAATCTGCCGGGGCTCAAGTGCCGGACCAACTATCACTACCGGGCCATGGCCAGTAACGGCAACGGCGCCAGCCAGGGCGCCGATCAAGTCTTGACCACCTCGGCCTGTCCGCCGGTATCGGGCCTGGCCTTGAGTGTCAACCCAGCCTCCCCCCAAGCCGTGGGCAGTCCCATTCAGTTTTCCGCCACCGCCCGGGGCGGCTCCGGCACCTATGAATACCGCTTTTGGCTGAAGGGTCCCAGCACCGGCCAGCTCTGGGCCGCCCAGGGCAACTACTCCCCCAGTGCCACCTGGACCTGGCTGGCCACTCCAGCCATGGCGGGCAGCAACCAGATCGCCGTGTTTGCCCGTAACCAGGGCGCCACGGCGCCCCTGGAGAAGTCCGCTAGCCTGAGTTACGCCCTCACGCCCTGAGGGGCGCTCCGGCCAGGGTGCGGCGGCTCGATCTCCTGTGCGACAATCGGCCCCCGCCCCTGTTCATTCCCGATAGCCGTTGCCCATGTCCCATGATTCCCAGGCCGCCGCTGGCAACGCCCCCGCCAGCCTATCCTCGCCCCTGAACCCGCCCCTGCCCGCCGCCCCCGGCGAGCGCCTGGCTTGGGGGCGCCTGTACGGTTCCGCCCAGAGCCTGGCGGTGGCTAGCGCCTGTGCCCAGCGCCAGGGGCTGGTGTTGGTGGTCACCGGGGATGTCCAGTCCGCCAGCCAGGTGGAAGCGGAATTGCGCTTTTTCCTGGCCGGCCAGGACCTGGAAATCCTCGGCTTCCCGGACTGGGAAACCCTGCCCTACGATGTTTTCTCGCCCCTGCCGGAGCTGATTTCCCAGCGGCTGCTGACCCTGTACCGGCTGCGGGACCTGCGCCGGGGCGTGCTGGTGGTGCCGGTGTCCAGCCTGCTACAGCGCTTGGCGCCCCGGAAATTCCTGGATGCCCACAGCCTGATCCTGAAAGTGGGCGATACCTTGGACCCGGACCGCTTCCGCCGCCGCCTGGAGCAGGCCGGCTACCAGGGCGTGTCCCAGGTCATGGCCCACGGCGAAATGGCCCAGCGGGGTTCTCTGCTGGACTTCTTCCCCATGGGTAGCGATCAACCGCTGCGCATCGACTTGCTGGACAACGAGATCGAGAGCATTCGCCGCTTCGACCCGGACAGTCAGCGCTCCTTGGACCGTATCCCGGCCATCCATACCCTGCCGGCCCGGGAATTCCCCCTGGATGAGGCGGGCATCGCCCGCTTTCGCCAGGCGTTCCGCACCGCCTTCGAGGGCGATCCCCAGCGCAGCCCCATCTACCGGGAAGTGTCCGAGGGCAACGCCCCCGGCGGCATCGAGTATTACCTGCCCCTGTTCTTCGATCAGACCGAAACCCTGTTGGACTATCTGCCGGAAGACTGTCTGGTGCTCCAGTGGGACGGCTCGGCCGGCGCCGCCGAGGCCTTCCTGGCCCAGGCTGGTGAGCGTTATGAACAGCGGCGCCACAATCTGGAACGGCCCCTGTTACCGCCGGCGCGGCTGTACCAGGACCTGGAGCAACTGGGCGGGGCCCTGCGCCGCCTGCCCCTGGTGCAAATCCAGGGCGCGGAACTGGAGGGACGCCGGCGCGGCTATGCCGCCAGCCACAATTTCGCCACCTGCACCCTGCCGCCCCTGAGCCTGCAACCCAGGGCCACCCGGCCGGCCGGCGCCCTCCAGGATTTTCTGGCCGAACCCCGGCGCCGGGTACTGTTACTGGCCGAGGGTCCGGGCCGGCGCGAGCAACTGCTGACCAGCCTCAAGGACTTCAACATCCGCCCGGCGCTGGTCAAGGACTGGCGGGAATTCCTGGACGGCGACCGCCCCCTGGGCCTGGCGGTGGCGCCCCTGGAGCGGGGCCTGTACCTGGAACGGGCCAACCTGGCCCTGATCCCCGAGACCCTGATCCACGGCGAACGGGTGATGCAGGAACGGCGCCGGCGTACCGCCCGGGGCGACCCGGAAGCGGTGGTGCGCAACCTCACGGAACTGCACCTGGGCGCGCCGGTGGTCCACGAGGAACACGGCGTGGGCCGCTACCTGGGCCTGGTGACCCTGGCGGTGGGCGGCATGGAGACCGAATTCCTGGCCCTGGAATACGCCCAGGGCGACAAACTGTATGTGCCCGTAGCGTCCCTGCAACTCATTTCCCGCTACACAGGCGCGTCCCCAGAAAACGCGCCCCTGCACCGGCTCGGCACCGACCAGTGGGCGCGGGTCAAGCGCCGGGCGGCGGAACGGGTGCGGGACGTGGCGGCCGAACTGCTGGACATCCACGCCCGCCGGGCAGCCCGGCCGGGGGTGGCGTTTCCCGCCGCCGGCGAGGAATACGCGGCCTTCGCGTCCGCCTTCCAGTTCGAGGAAACGCCGGACCAGCGCCTGGCCATCGAGAGTGTGCTGGCGGATCTGGAAGCGCCCACTCCCATGGACCGGCTGGTGTGCGGCGACGTGGGCTTCGGCAAAACCGAGGTGGCCATGCGCGCCACTTTCCAGGCCATCCAGGCCGGCAAGCAGGTGGCGATCCTGGTGCCCACCACCCTGCTCGCCCAGCAGCATTTCGACAATTTCAGCGACCGCTTCGCGGATTGGCCGGTGCGGATCGAACTGCTGTCCCGGTTCCGTTCCGCCGCCCAGCAACAGACCATCATCGCCGACCTGGCGGCGGGCCGGGTGGACATTCTGGTAGGCACCCACAAGCTGTTGCAACCGGAAGTGCGCTTCAAGGATCTGGGGCTGGTGATCGTGGACGAGGAGCACCGTTTCGGTGTGCGCCACAAGGAACGGCTCAAGGCGCTGCGGGCCGAGGTGGATCTCCTCACCCTCACCGCCACCCCCATTCCCCGCACCCTCAACATGGCCATGGCCGGTATGCGGGACCTGTCCATCATCGCCACGCCGCCCCTGGAACGGCACCCCATCAAGACCTTCGTCAGTGAATGGAACGACACCCTGATTCAAGAAGCCTGCCAGCGGGAGTTGAAGCGGGGCGGCCAGGTGTATTTCTTACACAACGAAGTAACCAACATTGCCGCCATGGCCAACCAGCTACGAACCCTGTTGCCCGGCGCCCGGGTCGAGTTCGCCCATGGCCAGATGCGGGAGCGGGAACTGGAGCGGGTGATGCGGGACTTCTACCACCAGCGCTTCAATGTGCTGGTATGCACCACCATCATCGAAAGCGGCATCGACGTGCCGTCCGCCAATACCATTCTCATCAACCGGGCCGACAAGCTGGGCCTGGCCCAACTACACCAGTTGCGGGGCCGGGTCGGCCGCTCCCACCACCGGGCCTACGCCTACCTCATCACGCCGCCGCTCCGCGGGCTCACCGACGACGCCCGCAAGCGCCTGGAGGCCATCGAATCCCTGGAAGAACTGGGCGCTGGCTTCACCCTGGCCACCCATGACCTGGAGATCCGGGGCGCCGGTGAACTGCTGGGCGAGGAACAGAGCGGTCAAATCCAGGAGATCGGTTTCAGTCTCTACATGGATCTGCTGGACCGGGCAGTGCGGGCGCTGAAGAGCGGCCGGGAACCTGAGTTGGAAAAGCCCCTGCACCAGGGCACCGAGGTCGATCTCAAACTGCCGGCCCTGTTGCCGGCGGACTTCATCCCGGACGTGCATACCCGCTTGGTGCTGTACAAGCGCATCGCCGGGGCGGCCAGCGACGAGGAACTGCGGGAATTGCAGGTGGAGATGATCGACCGCTTCGGCCTGCCGCCGCCCCAGACCAAGAACCTGTTCGCCCTGGCGGCGCTGCGGCAACGGCTGGAAGCCCTAGGTATCAAGAAGCTGGAGACCGGTCCGGACGGCGGCCGCATCCTGTTCGGCCCCGACCCCAAGGTGGACCCAGCCCACATGGTGCACCTGTTGCAAACCCGGTTCCGGGAATTCAAGCTAGAGGGGGGCGACAAGTTGCGCTTCATCCGGGACCTGGGCAACCCGGAAACCCGTATCGGTCAAGTAGCGCGGGTCATCGACCTGCTGACGGCGGCAAAATAAGCGAGGAGCAGCCATGAACGGCAATCAAACACAACCGCAGCAACCCGTCGCCCTGGTGGCGGGGGTGGGACCCGGCGTGGGCGCCGCCCTCTGCCGGCGCCTGGCCCAGGCCGGCTACGCGGTAGCTGGACTGGCCCGCTCCCGGGCCTTCAGCGACCAGCTGGCGGCGGAAATCCAGGCAGCCGGCGGCACCCTGCTGGCGCTGGCCTGCGACACCCGCGACGCGGCGGACGTGGACCGGGCCATCAGCGAAGTAGAAGCCCGCCTGGGTCCGCCCAAGGCCTGCCTATACCACGCCGGACTGTTCCGGACCGGGGGGCTGTTGGACACCAGCCCGGAGGATTTCCTCGCCACCTGGCAAGTGAATTGCCTAGGTGCCTTCCTGGTGGCGCGCCGGGTGGCTCCAGCGCTGCTGGCCCAAGGCGGCAGCCTCATCTTCACCGGCGCCACCGCCGGGGTGAAGGCCGGAGCTGGCTTTCTGGGCTTCGGCTCCTCTAAGTTCGCCCTGCGGGGCCTGGCCCAGTCCTTGGCCCGGGAGTTGGGTCCCCAGGGGGTGCATGTGGCCCATGTGGTCATCGACGGCATCATTTGGAATCCCGGCATCCAGGCCGCCACCGGTTTGGCGGAACACCAATGCCTCCAGCCAGACGCCATCGCCGAGACCTATCTACATCTCCTGAGCCAGCATGCCTCGGCTTGGACCCATGAATTGGAACTGCGCCCCCATGTGGAGCACTTCTAGCGACGGGTGAGATCTAGGCCGGCGGCCGGGATGGTCCATTAGCCGCCGTCTGGAAGGAAACGGCGGCTGTCTGGGACCAACGAGGTGCTTTTAGGGGGTGGGCGATCGGGTCTGCGGGGCCTTTCCGGCCTAGTTCAACCCCTGCAGTGCGCCATCTCAAGGCGGTTAGCGTTAGGAGACGGCACCAAGCCGCCGCAGCCATGCCCTAGCAAAGGAGGACAAACAAGCCAATTCCATCAAGGGAACTGGCGGCTTTCATTAACTAATTATTCCAATGAAACCAAGTTACCGGATCAGGTAATAGTAAACAACTTCTCGAAATTGGCGATCCGCAAAATTTCACGAATGCCGGCATTGCTATTAGCCAGGGTCACGCCACCCGCTGCCCGGTCGCTGTAGTCCCGCAACTGCAACAACATGCCCAGCGCCGAACTGTCCATGTAATCCGTGTTGCTGAGGTCCACCACAAAGGCCCGCCCACCGCGCGGATACTGGCGGAAAACCTTGGAAAAGTCCTGATGAGCACCAAAATCGAAACGTCCAGAAATTTCTATGGTGACTCGCTTTCCGTCTGGAGCCTCAACACTGCTAATTGCCATCCAATAATTCCTCCCAGGTGTTGTCAAACTATCAAAGCTTCGGTTAATTCTAGCCGAGGATTGACCCCTCAAAAAGACTTAGCATAAGGAATGCCAACCAAACAAGGGTCACTCCTCGGCTAATTGGATCAAGCGCCCGGCGATCTTGCCCAAGGCCAATACTTCGTCGGCAAATCCTCGTCTGACCACCTCCCGGGGCATGCCCCAGATCACGCTGGTTTTCTCATCCTGAGCGATGACGTGGGCGCCCGCCTGCCGCATTTGCCCCAAGCCGTCCACCCCATCCGCACCCATGCCAGTCAGCATGACGCCAATGCCGTTAGATCCTATTTGGTCGGCCATAGACTGAAACAGCACATCAATCGACGGCCGGTGACGATTGAACGGAGGATCGTCCCGCACCCGACAAATATAGCGGGCTCCGTCCCGGACCACCATCAACTGGTGATCACCAGGCGCCAAATAAGCGTGGCCGGGCAGGATCGGCTGGCCATCCCTGGCTTCGGCAACCGTCAAGCCGCTGTGCTGGTCCAGGCGTTTGGCCAAGGGCCCGCAAAAAATCGCTGGGATATGTTGACAGATGAGGATTCCTGGCATTTGCGGGGGTAGTTGCCCCAGCACCTCCTTGAGCGCCTCGGTGCCGCCGGTGGAGGCGCCGATGCCGATCAGCTTGCCGGGGGTCCTGGCATGGGCGCCCCGGACCCGGAGCCTCGCCGCCGCCCCTGGCGGTCCTGGGTCCTGGCCTGGCAGGGCAGTCCTGGACCGCACCCGCGCCTTGGCCGCCGCGCGGATCTTATCCAAGATCATTTCCTGGTAGTCCGCCAGCCCGGCCACCCCCTCCTCCCGGGGCTTGGCGATGATTTCCAGGGCGCCCAGTTCCAGGGCGCGCAGCGTGATATCGGCGCCCTGTCCGGTGAGGGAGGAGATCACCACCACCGGCATAGGCCTTAGCCGCATCAAATTGGCGAGGAAGGTGAGCCCATCCATGCGGGGCATTTCCAAGTCCAGGGTCAGCACATCCGGGTGGAGCTTCTTGATCTTGTCCCGGGCGATGTAGGGGTCCGCCGCCACCCCCACCACTTCGATATCCGGCGCCCGTCCCAGCATCTCGGTCAGCAGTTGGCGTACCAGGGCGGAGTCGTCCAAGATCAATACCCGGATCACGCCCAAGTCTCCTGATCGAACAACTCAATGGCGCCTTCCAGGGGATGCTGGCGCAGTTCCTGCTCGTAGATCTGCTCCCGGCGCAGGATGGTGCTGTTGTGCAGGGTCTTCAGCTTGCGCATCAGCACCCGGCCCGTGCTGGGGAAATAGATCAGCTTGCGCGGAAAGATGCCCCCCAGGTCCGCGCCGGCCACTGCCAGCCCCTCGGTGGCCAAATAGTCGCGCACGAAGTCGATGTTGCTCTGACCCACGCCGGTCATGCCGGGAATGATTTGCCCGCCGCCGAAAATCTTGATCTCCAGGGTACTGCGGCGCCCGCCCTGGCCCAGGATGTCGTTAATCATGTGCTCCATGGCGTAATTGCCATAGCGGTTGGCGGTGCTGGCCGGCGTGCCGTCGCCCCAGCCGCCGTGTTCCGAGCGGGGCAACATGAAATGATTCATCCCGCCGACGCCGGTGTAGGGGTCCCGGATACAGGCGGCCACGCAGGAGCCCAGCACCGTGGTAATGAGTTCGTTCCGGCCGGTCACGTAATACTCGCCCGGCAACAGCTTGGCGGCCACCATGCGGTGGTGCAGATCCCAGTATCGATTGACCTGCTCGAAACCGGGCAGGGGCTTGAGCAAACGATGTCCCCTGGGCATCGGCCGGCTGCTCAATACCGCTTCCGGTACAGGGTGTGGCCCAGCAACTCGTAGCGGTCGCTGACCCGGAACAGGGACTCGGAGTGGCCGATGAACAGGTGGCCTCCGGGCCTGAGTTGATCGGCGAACTGGTTCACCAGCCGCGCCTTGTCCACCTTGCTGAAATAGATGATGACGTTACGGCAAAAGATCAGGTCCATGGGCGGGCCCACGTCCCAGGGTTCCATGAGATTGAGGCGGCCGAAATCCACCAGCCGGCGCACCTCCGGCTTGACCCGCACCGCGCCCCCGTGCGCGCCCTTGCCCCGCAGGAACCAGCGCCGCAGCCGCTCCGGGTCCAGATGCCGCACCGAATCCGCCGCGTAGACGCCCGTGGCGGCGCTGGCCAGCACATTGGAATCGATGTCGGTGGCCAGGATGGTCCCGCTCGCCAGGCGAAACGCCGGCAGGGACTCTAGCAGGGTCATGGCGATGGAATAGGGCTCCTCGCCGGTGGAGCAACCCGCGGACCAAATACGCAAGGGCCCGGCGCTGGCCGCCGCCAGGCTAGGCAGGATGCGCCGGGCCAGCAACTCAAAGTGATGGTTTTCCCGGAAAAAGGACGTGAGGTTGGTGGTGATGGCGTTGACCAGGTGCAGCACTTCGTTGGCGTCCGAGCGCACCAGATCACAATAGGTCTGGAAATCCGGCAGCCCCAGCTTACGCACACGGCGGGATAGCCGGGAATACAACATATTGAATTTTTCGTCCGGGATCTGGATTCCGGTGCTCCGGTGGGCTACCCGGCGCAAAAAATCAAACTCCCGGATGCTGAAGCGGAATTCCCGTTCGACCTCGCCGTTCATGACCATGCCCACCGGTCCGGGTTACCCATGGGCGCTTTAGGACCAGCCCAACGCCTGACCCAGGCCCAACTGACCAACCGCTTCCCGCAACACCGGCGAGACGCCCCGCCAGGTCAAGGGAATCCCCTGGGTCTCCAAATCCTTGGCCAGGGCGCACAGCAACTGGACCCCGGCGCAATCCACCTGCTCCAAGTCACCGGCGTTCAAACACCAGCGCCGCCCGGAACCGCCCTGGCTTCGCAACCGGTTCAGCAAGTCGCCCAGGTCCACCAGGGTCAGGGACGAGCCCAATTCGATGGCTAGCGCCTCGCTTTCGGGCTGGCAGCGGGGCTCCCGGACGCGCCGGCTCCGTATCGGGTTCATGGGCGGTCATTCCCCCTCAAAGGTTCTGCAACAATTCGAATTCGTCCGGGTCCAGCAGCCGGTCCAGGTCCAGCAACACCAGGATTTCCCCATCCCGGCTCACTAGGCCCTGGATGAACCGGGTGTCGATGCGGGCACCCAGATTGGGCGCCGGGCGCAGTTGGCCAGCGTACACTTCCAGCACGTCGGACACCCCGTCCACCACCAGACCCATCGTTTGGGTCTGGTCCCCCAGTCCGGCCGCCACCAGGATCAGTACCGTGGTCGGCCCATAGTCCACCTGGCCCTGATGAAACCGAACCCGCAGGTCCACTACCGGCACCAGGGTGCCGCGCAGATCCAGCACCCCCTTCAGGTAGTCCGGCAGGTTGGGCAGCCCCCGCACTGGGGTCCAGCCCCGGATTTCCCGCACCTTGAGGATGTCCAGACCGTAGCCTTCCTCGCCCAGGTTAAAGGTGAGGTATTGCCCCAGACGAGGCGGCGGGGCGGCCAGCGGCCCCGGCTTGTCAACCCTGCTTGCCACTGACGCCTGCCCCATGGTCCATTGAATCTGCCCCCCTGACCCTGCCTTGCCCCTACCGGGGCGCCTAGAATTCTTCCCATTCCTCCAGGGATTGGCCCCGGTCGGCGCTCACCCGCACCGGCTTATTGGTCTCGCCAGCGGGGCGGAAGTTACCTAGCCCGGTTAAGGTATTGCGTCCCAGGGCCGGCGCTCCGGCGGTGGCAGGCGGTCGCGGCCGGGTTGGCAGGGCCGTCACCCGGGCGGCCGGCAGGGCTTGCCGCCGGCCCTGGCCCATAGCCCCCGGCCGGGTGCCGCCCGGCACGGTGAAAAAGCCCATCAGTTCATCCATTTCCCGGGCCTTCTGGCTGAGGGAGCCGGAAGCGGCGGAAGTTTGCTCAGCCAGGGAGGCATTCTGCTGAGTCATTTCGTCCATGGTGGTGACCGCCTCGTTGACCTGGCTGATACCGATCGACTGTTCGCCGCTGGCGGCCGCCATTTCCGCCACGATATCCACTAGTTTCCTCACGGCGGACTTGATCTCGTCCAGGGTTTCTCCGGAGCGATTGACCAGGCCGGAACCGGCCTTGACCTTATCCCCGGAATCCCGGATCAGGACCTTGATTTCCTTGGCCGCCGCCGCCGAACGGGAAGCCAGGTTGCGGACTTCCGTGGCCACCACCGCGAACCCGCGGCCCTGCTCCCCAGCCCGGGCCGCCTCCACCGAGGCATTGAGGGCCAATAGGTTGGTCTGGAAGGCGATCTCGTCAATGACACCGATGATCTCGCCGATCCGCTGGCTGGCGGCGTCGATGGCGTCCATGGCCCGCACCGCCTGCTGCACCACCTCGCCCCCCTGCTCGGCCTTACCCTGGGCATCGTTGGCCAGACGATTGGCCCGCAGGGCGTTATCCGCGTTGTTACGCACCGTGGCGGTCAGCTCTTCCATGCTGGAAGCGGTTTCCTCCAGGCTGGCTGCCTGTTGCTCGGTGCGGGACGACAGGTTGGTATTGCCGGTGGAAATCTCGTTAGCGGCCATGCTGATGGTGTCCATGCCCTCCTTCACCTGGCCGATGATGCCGGTCAGGTTGCCGAGGGTGGTGTTCATGCTCTCCTTGACCTCGCCGAAGGCACCTGGGTAATCCTGGCCGATGGTCTGGGTCAAATCCCCCTGGGCCAAGGCGTTGGCGAGGCGGCGGATGTCGTTGAGCCAGGCCTCCGAAACCTGGAATAACTGGTTCAGCAACTCCGCCACTTCTTTGATGTAACCGGCCTTGCCGGCGAGGTCGATCTTGGCGGTGAAGTCACCCCGGTTAGCCACCGCGTCCACCACGGCCTTGATTTCGCCGATCACCAGGGTCAGGGCTTCCACCGTGTGGTTGACACTGATCTTGGTCTGATGGAACACGCCCTGGTAATCCTGGGTCATCTCCTGGCTGAGGTCGCCGTTAGCCAGGGCGGTGACCACCCGGTTCACGTCCTCCAAACCCGCCTCGGTGACGGCGGATTGTTTGTTCAGCAGTTCCGCCACCTCCCGGCCGAAACCGCGCTTGTCGGCCAAGGTCAGGCGCACGCTGAAATCACCCCGGTTGGCGGCCGCGTCCACCATGGACTTGATCTCGCCGATGATGCGGACGAGGGCGTCCACCGTGTTATTGACGTTGACCTTGGTCTGGTGGAAGGCCCCCACATAGGAGCCAGTCATTTTCTGACTGAGATCCCCGGCGGCCAAGGCGGTGACCACCTGCTGGATGTCGTCCAGGCCCGCTTCCGTCACTTCTGATTGCTTGTTGAGCAGTTCCGCCAGGTCCTTGCCGAAGCCCGCTTTAGTCTGGGTGCTCACGCGGGCGCTGAAGTCGCCGCGCAGCGCCGCCGCCTCCACCAGGTCCCGGATTTCACCGATGATGCCCCGCAAGCCCGCCTGCATGTGGTTCACGGAGTAGAGCAGGCTGCTGGTATCCCCGTCATGCAAACGCAAATCCCGGCTCAGATCCCCGCCGGCGATGCGCCGCATCACGTCCACCGCGTAGCCGGGCTCGCCCCCTAACTGGCAGGTCAGCTTGCGGACGATCCGCACCGCGATCAGGATGCCCAGCACCAGCGCGACGCCGGCCAACGCCAAGATGAGGGTCGCCAGACGTTGTACCGCCTCATCAATGACCTGCCCCTGCTGTCGCAGTTGCGCACTCACCACTTGATCCATCTTCACCGCCAGGTCCCGGTATGCCACCTGAAGCGAATCAATACGGTCTTGAAATAGGCTATTGGCCTCGTCCCGCCGGTGATCCTTGACCAGGCGCAGGAACTCATCCTGCAGCCGGGCGTATTGGACGTGGGTATCCCGTATCTGGTCGAAGATTTTCTTGGCCTCCTGGGACTTGAGGCTCTGTTCCAGCTTGGCCTGGCGATCCGTGACCCGGTCCCAGTCCTTGAGCAGGGCGTCCACCTCGCCCTGGATCCGCGCCGGCTCCTGGTGCATGAGGGTATCCCGCATACGGATGGCGATGTCGTTGATGGCGTCCCGGATATCGTTGCTCCAATCAGTCTTGGGAAACTTATCCTCCACAATGTCCAGGGTATCCCGTTCGATGTAGCGCAACCCCATCAGCACGGCCAGCGCCATGCAGCACATCAGCACCAGGACCGCCCCAAACCCCAAGCCCAGGCGGGTTCCGACTCGCATCTCTGACATCTCGTTGTTCCTCGTCCTCATCCAGTTACCCAGCCACCGGCCTGCCCCGCGCCGCCGCCCCGCTTAGTCGAACAGATCCTGATCCAGGGATAGGTCCTCGTCCCCCAATAACCGGTCCACATCCAGCAGCATGACCATCTTGGTCGCGGTGCCCGCCAGCCCGATGATGCAGTCGCCGGCGCTAAAGCCGCTATGCTCCGGGGCAGCGCGAATGTCCAGCTCCCGGGTTTCCAGCACGTCCGTCACCGCGTCCACCACGAGGCCCATGCAACGGGTCACCTGATCCCCGCCCAGCACCCGCAGCACCACCAGCACCCGGTCCGGGCAGTCCGGCTGCAAGGGCAGGCCGAAGCGCAGACGCAGGTCGAACACCGGCACGATGGCGCCCCGCAAATTGCTGACGCCCCGCACGTAGCTGGGCTGGTTGGGCACCCGGGTGACCGGTTCCCAGCCGCGAATCTCCTGGACACGCAGAATGTCCACGCCGTATGCCTCGCCGGCCAGCAGAAAGGCAAGATACTGGCCGCACACCTGGCCCAGGTCACCAGGATCGCCGGGGGGCGGGGTCTTATCCATGCCCGTCTCCCAGGCTGAAGGCCAACGCCCCGCTGGGGGTGCCGGTACTCTGGCGGGCCGCCCGGGCCCGCCGCCGGTGGACCAGCCGCAGTAGACCGGGAATATCCAGGATCAGGGCCACCGCCCCGTCACCCAGGATGGTGGCGCCGGAAATGCCCGCCACCTTGCGGAAATTGGCCTCCAGGGATTTGACCACCACCTGTTGTTGCCCCACCAGGTCATCGACCAACAGACCGCAACGCTTGCCCTCCCCCTCGACCACCACCAGCAAACCGTCCTCGACCCGGGTGGCCCTGGGGTTTTCCACTTGGAATAGCTGATGCAGCCGGATGACCGGCAGAAAATCCCCGCGCAGCTTGCAGGTTTCGTCCCGGCCGGCCACCAGATTGAGCATCTCGGGCCGCACCTGGATGGACTCTACGATGGACGCCAGGGGCAAAATGTAGGTTTCGTCCCCCACCCGGATGGTCTGACCATCCAGGATCGCCAGGGTCAAGGGCAGGCGCAGCACGAATGCTGTCCCCTCGCCGGGCTGGGACTCGATCTCGATGCCGCCGCCCAGGTCGTTGACGTTGCGCCGCACCACGTCCATGCCCACGCCCCGGCCGGACAGGTCACTGAGCCGCTCGGCGGTGGTGAAGCCCGGCAGGTACACCAATTCCAGGGCCTGTTGATCGGTCAGGTTGGCGCCGGCGCCGATCAGGCCCCGTTCTACCGCCTTGGCGATCAGCTTGGCCCGGTCCAGGCCGCGCCCGTCATCCCGGATTTCCACCACCACGCTGCCGCTCCGGTGGTAGGCGTTCAGTTCAATCAGGCCGGTTTCCGGCTTGCCGGCGGCGCGCCGTTCCTCTGGGGTCTCGATGCCATGATCCAGACTGTTGCGCACCAGATGCACCATGGGATCGCCGATCTTTTCAATCACGGTTTTGTCCACTTCCGTGGCCTCGCCGCGCAGGCGCAGTTCCACCCGCTTGCCCAGGCGGGCGGACAGGTCATGGACCAGGCGCGGAAAGCGGTTGAACGCAAAGCCGATCGGCAACATGCGGATTTGCATGACACTTTCCTGAAGCGCCCGGGTGTGGCGTTCCAGTTGCGCCAAACCGGCCCGCAGCCGCTCCAGGCGGCTCAGGTCAAAATCCCGCCCCAGCAGGCCCAGCATGGACTGGGTGATGACCAGTTCTCCCACCTGGTTGATCAGGTTGTCGATCTTACCGGTGTCCACCCGGATGGAATGGGTGGCAAAGCCACCGGAGACCGCCGGCATCGGGTCATAGGCCAGGGCGCCGCTACGGGGCGGCGGGCCCGGTGTTGCGGGCCAAGACGCCCCCAGCGCCGGGGCGGAGCGGGACTTGGCGCCGAGCAAGGGAATGATCGCCAGGTCGCAGAGATCCTCCACCCAGTCAAAAATCTCCTGGACCTGGGATTGCTCAACCGGCGCGCGCAGACGCATGTCCCAGGAAAGGTAGGAGCTTTCCGGATCGAAGTTGGCCAGCTCCGGGATTTCCGAGGCGTCGCCCCGCACCTCCAGGGGGCCGAGACGGGCCAGTTCCCGGATCAGGCGCAGGGGATCATGGCCGGCCCGAAACAGTTGGGCATGGGGGCGAAACACGATATGCCAAGCCACCGGCACCCGCTGGTTGGCCGGGTCCCGTTGTTCCGGGTCCGGCACCGCCTCCGGGATTGCCGGCGGCGTGGGCGGAGCCGGCGCGGCACACTGCTCCAGGGCCGCCCGCAACGCCTCGCCCATGGCGGCGATCCGCTCCGGTTCCCCCGGCTCGCCGTCCCGGGCGGCGGTCAGCATCATCCGCAGCACATCCACGGACTTCAGCAACAGATTGACCGTTGCCTGGGTGACGGAGCGGCGGCCGTCCCGGATCTGGTCCAGCAAGGTTTCCAGCCCATGGGTGAACTCGGCGATGGGACCATAGCCGAAGGTACCGGCGCCGCCCTTGATGGAATGGGCGGCCCGGAAAATCCCATTGACCAGTTCCCTGTTGACCCGTCCAGGGTCCAGATTCAACAGGCCGGCTTCCATTTCCGCCAGTCCCTCGAAGCTTTCCTCGAAGAACACCTGCTGAAACTGAGCCAACTGCACGACCATGGGCACCTGCTCCCGCGCATAGGGGTTTCTGCCTAGTCCCGGACCGGCCACACATCCCGGTTTTCCGGGCTAACCCAAGCGGTCCCGCTGGGTGTCCACTGTTGCCTAGCCCAGCACCTTCCGGACCGTGTTGACTAATTTTTCCGGGCTGAAGGGCTTCAGGATCCAGCCGGTGGCGCCAGCCTGCTTACCCTGCTGCTTGCGATTTGGATCGGCCTCGGTGGTCAACATCAGCAACGGCGTGAACTGGTAGCCGGGCAGCGCCCGCAAGGTCCGGATGAGACTGATACCGTCCATGTTGGGCATGTTCACGTCCGTTATCACCAAGCTGACTAGGCGAGACTTGGCGACGCCCAGGGCTTCGATGCCATCGGCGGCCTCCAGCACCTCGTAGCCAGCGTCCTGTAACACAAAGGACACCATGCGTCGCATGGAGGTGGAATCGTCCACCGCCAGCACAATGCTCATGTCTGTTCTCCTCCCGGCACCTTTCCCAACCAGCGGAAATGGCTACGGACGAGTCAGCCGGACCCTAGGGAACCCCGCCCCATGCCGGACCGCGAGACTGGCTGGCGTGCGTCCCGGTCGACTCTAGTGTGCAGCTTGTTTTAGCCCCCAACCGCCTGGACAAGCGCCCAGTACCATCAGATGGCTTAGCGGCGCGCCGGGCAAAACCTTTATGTGTGGAAACCTAAGGGGCCGCTATCCCTGCTGGGGCAGGCTCCGCCGGCATGACCGGGACGGGAAACCGGTGGTTTGGTCATCCAGGGGGTGACCGGCCGGGCCAAGCCAGCGCTTGGAGCTTCCCTTCAACGGGCCTAGCCGGTTGGGTTGGACCGGGTTTGCCCTTGGCTTGCTCAGAGAGGCACCACGCCGGCGTAGGCAATGCCGGTCAGGTAGGCCAGATCCCGCTTCCAGGTGGTGAGGTCCTCCAGCGCCAAGCCCGCCAGCCGATGGTGGCCGCAGGCCCGCGCCAGCACGCACATGAGGGTGGTGCTGGCTTCCAGGTAATTGGTCAGCCGTTGGGCGGCGGCCCGCACCGGCAGCCGGTCCCGCAACTTTTGCTGCTGGGTGGCGATGCCCACCGGGCAATGGTTGGTGTGACAAGCCCGCATTCCCAGGCAGCCAATGGCCTGGAGGGCGCTGTTGGCCAGGGCCACACCGTCGGCACCCAACGCCAGCGCCTTGACGAAATCCGCCGCCACCCGCAGACCGCCGGTGATGATGAGAGTTACATCAGACCGGCCCCGGGCGTCCAGGTGGCGGCGGGCGCGGGCCAGGGCCGCCAGGGTCGGAACGGAAATATGCTCTTTGAACAGATCGGGCGCCGCGCCGGTGGAGCCGCCCCGGCCATCCAGGATGATGTAGTCGGCGCTGGCGGCAAGTGCAAAGTCCAGGTCCTGCTCGATGTGCTGGGCGGACAGCTTGAAGCCGATGGGAATTCCCCCGCTGACATCCCGCACCTGGTCGGCGACCCGGCGAAAATCCGCGATACTGTGCAGGTTGGTGAAACGGGGCGGGCTGATGGCGGACTGGCCCGGTTGCAAACCCCGCACCGCTGCGATTTTTTCGCTGACCTTGATGCCCGGCAGATGCCCGCCGGTGCCGGTCTTGGCGCCCTGCCCGCCCTTGAAATGAAACGCCTGGGCCAGACGCGCCTTGTCCAGGCTCCAGCCGAACTGGGCGCTGGCGAGTTCATAGAAATAACGGCTGTTAGAAGCCTGCTCCTCCGGCAACATGCCGCCCTCGCCGGAACAGATGCCGGTGCCGGCCCCTTCCGCGCCCAAGGCCATCGCCACCTTGGCTTCCTCGGACAGGGAGCCGTAGCTCATGTCACTGACCAGCAGGGGAATCTTCAACCGCAGCGGCCGCTTGGCGTTGGGGCCGATGACCAATTCGGTGTCCACCGGCTCGGTTTCCAACAGGGGCAAGCGGGCGAATTGGCCGGTCAGAATCTGGATGTCGTCCCAACTGGGCAGATTCCGCCGCGCCACCCCCATGGCCGACACCGGGCCGTGTTCGCCGACCCGCTTGAGCCCGTGGGCGGCCAATTCCTGGATGTGCCGCACAAACGGCTCGTCCGGCGTGCCGTGGGGATCCGCGTAGGCACCTTGGTAGGCGTTGCGGTCGTAGGGCTGGGGATGGGCCAACACCCAGGCGCGGATCTCGTCCTCGTCCACCAGCACCTGGTCGTCCTCCACCCAGGCCGAGAAGCGGGGCAAGGCTTCCTTATTGTTGTAGGCGCTGACGCCGGACTCGACCCGGTAATCCCAGTGGTGCAAGCCGCAGATCAGGTCGTCGCCCCGCACGTAGCCATCCGCCAGCAGCGCGCCCCGGTGCAGGCAACGGCCATACAGGACGCTGACCGAATCGTCCATGCGCACCACCACCAGGTCCAGGTCCGCGACCAGCGCCGCAGTGGGAATCCGGTCCGCCAAGCTGGACCAACGGGCCACGACGACCTTGTTCATCCGACTCCTCCACGAGTTATCTAGTTAAGTCCAATCAGGTCCGGCAAGCCGGCTCCGGCTAGGGCGTGCTGCCCCCTTCCCCAGCGGAACCCTTGAGCATCCGCAGCAGCAGACCATTCCGCAAACCCACCTGGTGGCGGATGATGTGGGCCAGGTGCGCCGCCAGCAGCACCAGGGTGGCGAAAGCGCCCAACACGTGCAGACCCACCAGGGTATCCCGTAGCCAGGGAATCATGAGCGCGGCCCGCGCCGCCTTGATGTCCACCGCCTGGGAAGCGGCGCCCGCGTGCAGGATGCCGGCCCGGGCGTCCAGGTGGAACAGGTCGAAAAAGGGCACGTAATGACCGGCCGCCAGTTCCACGCCGATGCCGCTCAGGGACATCCCGAACATGGCCAGGTACAGCCCCCGCTCCACCACATGGGTCAGGTGCTTGTCCCAGGCGTCGAACTGGACCGGCCAATCCGGCAAGGGGCTCAGCCGTCGCCATAGATACCGCAGCGTGGTCAGGATCAACACCAGCAGACCGGCGGTCTTATGGCCGTTCAACAGCGTCCAGGCCGAGTCCCGTCCCCCCTCCTCCAGTACCCGGAACAGGACGATGCTGCCGAATTGGAACAGCACCAGGGCCGCCACCGCCCAATGGAACAAGCGGGTCCCGCTACCGTAGGCGCTGGGACTGTTCTGGAATGCCATGGATGCTCCCCGGGCCGCAGCGAGCGCCGGCCGGTTTTGGTTGGTGACAACCCGCCAAGCAAGGCGGTGATCTGAATCAATGTCCGGCTATGTTACCCAAGGTGGTAACTGGAGGTGACTACCGATAGACTTTTCCATGGTCAGTGGCGATCGATCACCGATCCAAGTCCGCGGTATGAGCGGTCGCAGCCGCCCATGGAATACCTGCTACTTATCGCTAGCCGTGGCCGTCACCAATGGCAAACCCCATCCCTCATATGGATGACAAAACCCCAAAAGGAATATCTACTGGGGATAGTGCGCTGGTTTCCGTACTGCGGCGTCTCATCGGCTGGCGACTATTCGCGATCGTTAGCCTGATTACCGTGGTGGTTGCGGTACTGATCGTTTCCATCATGGATCTGCTGCTGCATGGGGAGGTTACGGCCGACTATTTAATCACCGGCATGGTGACTGCGGCTTTGGTGGCTCCGCCCAGCCTGATGCTCCTGAACCACCTGCTTGAAGCCCTGGCGCGACAAGAACAAATCGTCTTAGAGAACACCCTGGACCGGGTCGCGACCCACTTCAAACTGGCCCTGGAAGCTACCGACGAAGGCATTTTGATGGTTTCCCGGGAAGGCAAGATCCTTTCCGCCAATCCCCGTTTTCACGAACTTTGGCGCGTCCCCCCAGAGCTGGCTGACAGCGGTGATGACAAAACGCTGCTGGCTCATGTACTGGATCAGTTGAATGACCCGGTCGAATTTTTATCCCAGGTAGAACGCCTGTACCATAGCGAGGAGGAATCTAACGATACTCTACGCTTCAAGGATGGCCGTGTTTTTTCGCGATACACACGCGCTTGGTCGTCCGGCGATGAGCAGGGGAGGATCTGGTGCTTTAAGGACATCACCACCCAGGCGCGGATCCAGGTTGAGCTTACCGAGCGGGAGGAACTCTTCCGCACCATCGTCACCCAGGCCAGTGATGCGATCGCCTTGATCGATCCGGAAACCCTTGGGTACGTGGAATTCAATGAAGCGGCCTGCGCGGGTCTGGGATATGGCCGCGACGGCTTTGCCCAACTCCGGATGCCGGACCTACTGGTTGATCCGTATCTTGATCGGCTGCTCCAGCGCTTACCGGCCACCATCGGCGCGAGTTTGCGAAATATCGAGACCCGGTATCGCCACAAGGATGCTTCCCTGCGGGATGTGCTGGCAACCTTCAGATCCCTCCAGGTCCATGGCCAAACATTGATACTGGCCACCTGGTCCGATATCACCGAACGCAAGCGCTCCGAATCCGCTTTGATCGAGTCCCGCAACCTGTTGCAAACCATCATCGACACAACGCCGGTGCGGGTGTTCTGGAAAGATCGGGATTTACGCTATCTCGGCTGCAACCCGGCCTTTGCCAAGGATGCCGGCAAGTCTTCGGTCAGCGATCTGCTCGGCCAAGATGACTATGCCCTGTCATGGGCCGAGCAGGCCGAGATGTACCGCGCCGACGACCGGGCCATCATGGAATCGGGTGTCCCTAAGCTCAGGTATGAAGAACCCCAGACCACCCCCAGCGGCCAGCAGATTTGGCTCAGCACCTCTAAAGTGCCCTTACGGGACCGGGACCAGCGGGTAATTGGGGTATTAGGTATTTACGAGGACATCACCAGCCGCAGGCGCGCCGAATACCATTTGAGTATGGCGGTGGAAGTGTCCCAACTGGTCACTTGGGAACTGGACCTGGTGACCGGGCGGCTGATGGTCGACCGAAACCGGATCCCTGCCCTTGGCCTGGCAGCGGATTTTTCTTTTGAAACCCTTCAAGGCTGGATAGAGCAAGTTCATCCTGAGGACCAGACCGCATTTCAGGTTAGCGTCGCCCAGGCTATTGAGCTGGACGCCCCGGACTTTGACCTGGAGTACCGCGTGGTCGACTCCTCGGGCGAACCGCACTGGATTCACACCAAGGGCCGCGTGATCCAGCGGGGAGCCAACGGTCAGGCCATCCACGCCCTGGGGACCTCGATGAACATCACGGCCCGCAAGCAGAGCGAGGCCGCCATCCGGACCAGCGAGGCACATTCCCGCAATCTAGCCTCCCTGCTACGCCTGATGTGCGACAACGTGCCGGACATGATCTGGGCCAAGGATCTGGAAAAACGCTACTTGTTCGCTAATCAGGCGCTCTGTAGCCAATTCTTGAATGCGGCCGACACCGATGAACCGATCGGCAAGAACGACGCCTACTTCGCGCAACGGGAACGTGCCCGCCATCCCGCTAATCCCCAATGGCACACCTTTGGCGAACAGTGTGACGACAGCGATACCATCACCTTGACTCGCGGCACACCATCGGTATTCGAGGAATTCGGCAATCTCAAGGGATGCCGAGTTTATCTCGATGTGCACAAGGCGCCGTTCATTAATGAGCGGGGTGACATCATCGGCACCGTCGGCTCCGCGAGAGACATCACCGAGCGCAAGCGCATCGATGCCGAATTGCAACAACACCGCCATCACTTGGAGGCTCTGGTCAGCGAGCGCACCGCCGCCTTGTCCATCGCCAAGGAAGCCGCTGAAAGCGCCAACCGCGCTAAGAGCGCTTTTCTGGCCAATATGAGCCATGAATTGCGAACACCTATGAACGGTATATTGGGTATGACCGATCTGGCCCGCCGCCGGATCACCGACGATAAGGTCCTCGATCAACTCGGCAAGGTCATGCAATCGGCCAAAAAGCTCCTTAGCATCATCAACGACATCCTAGATATTTCTAAAATCGAAGCCGATCGGCTGTCACTGGACGAACAACCCTTCGTCCTCGGCGAAGTGCTCTCGCACCTGGCCATCCTCACTGAACAGCAGGCCCTCGATAAAGGGTTGGCATTTGGTATTGAGATCGCTTCCAGACCGGCGCGACTCCCCCTGCTCGGTGACGCGTTACGCATCGGGCAGATCCTGCTGAATTTCACTGCCAACGCCATCAAGTTCACCGTATCCGGCTCGGTCAAGGTCCACGTCCGGCTGACGGAGGAGACTCGGGAGCAGGTCCGGGTGCGTTTTGACATCGAGGATACCGGCATCGGAATTTCCCCCCAGGACCAGAAACGCCTATTCATCGCCTTTGAACAGGCGGATCAATCCATGACCCGCACCTTCGGTGGAACCGGTCTCGGACTGGCCATCTCGAAACGGCTAGCCGAATTGATGGGCGGTGCGGTCGGGGTAGAAAGCCGGCTAGGCTTCGGTAGCCGGTTCTGGTTCCTCGTCCCCCTCAAAAAAGCGGAGAACCAGCCGGACGCCGGCCCGCAGCAGTCCAAGCCCTCATCAGAAACTGTACTAAAAACGCAATATCAGGGTACGCGGGTGCTTCTGGCTGAGGATGATGCAATCACCCAGGAAATATCCCGGGACTTGCTGGAAGAATTGGGGTTTTCCGTCGACCTGGCCGAAAATGGATTGCAGGCGGTGGAGTTGGCGCACGCCACGGCCTATCAATTGATTCTCATGGATATGGAAATGCCCGCCATGGACGGATTGCGTGCCGCACGCATCATTCGCACCCTGCCGGACCGCCAGCACACCCCGATCATTGCGATGACCGCCAATGCCTTTGCCGAAGACCGGGAGCGTTGTTTTGCGGCCGGCTTGAACGACCATATTGCCAAACCGGTGGACCCGGACAAGCTGTTCGACACCCTGCTGACCTGGCTGAGCCGCCCGAAGTTGAGCGGCTGAGTGACTAGCACGGCGTTCACCCAGGCTTGGGCGGGACGGGTGCGGCAGTAAAAGGCCGCTGATTCCACCAGCACCGTCACTCTGGTGATTACCTCAGCCAGGTAGGGTACGCACCGCGTACCTCTTCCTGGCGCGTGATTAGCCGATGATTGGAATGGAAATGCGGCGGCTGCCCGGTGGGTTTTGTCTCGCGGGATGAATGGTGCGCAATGCGCACCCTACCATGGGGGTGTTCTTTCTGGCTCCCACCCTCCGAGAGCCAGGTAGGGTACGCACCGCGTACCTCTTCCTTATCCCTTGGGCTAAAGGTACGGGGAAACACCACCAGCCAGGTAGGGTACGCACCGCGTACCTCTTCCTGGCGCTTGATTAGGATGAATGGTGCGCAATGCGCACCCTACCATGGGGGTGTTCTTTCTGGCTCCCACCCTCCGAGAGTGTGCAACTATTCAAATACTTCTTGGTTTGCTGTTGCACCCGGCCGTTGGCGTCGTATTGGCTGGTGACCTGGGGTTGTCCCCACGGGTCCGCCGTCGCTCGCCGCCGAGGTGATGCCAAACTGATCAAGGGCCAGGAATTGGTTGGGGACGATCCGTTGGCCCAGTCTGGCCAACTTACTTATCCCTTGGGCTAAAGGTACGGGGAAACACCACCAGTTCCCCCGGCGCCTGGAGCCGGTAGAGCTGGGCGGGCCGGTAACCACCCCCCCGCTGTTTGTCGATGGGCAGGACCAGTTCCGCCGCCAGCACCCGGGTGCGGAAGCCACTTTTGTCCACTGGCCGGCCCAGCACGATTTCATAGGCCTGTTGCAGTTCTGGCAGGGTGAATTCCTCGGGCAGCAGGTACACCGGCAGGGAGGTGTATTCCGCCTTGCCCCGCAGCCGCGCCAGGGCTGTGGCCAGGATCGGGCCGTGGTCAAACGCCAACTCTTGCTCTACCCCCTCCCCCTGGACCGGGTGCCAGGCCACGTCCGCCGCGTTGGCGCCTTTGCGCGGTTGCAGGCCAGCCAGGGGCAACAGGGCGAAATAGACATGGGTCGCGGACCAGCCCCGGGGGTCCCGGTCCCGGTTGCCCCAACTGCCGAGTTGTTCCAGATAGGGCGCGGTCAGGCCGGTCTTTTCCGCCAGTTTGCGCCGTGCGCAGTCCTCCAGGCTGGCGTCCTGATCCAGGTTGACAAAACCACCCGGCAAGGCCCAAAGCCCCGGAAAAGGTTCGTCTGGACCCTGGGGCCGCTGCACCAGCAGCACCTGTAGACAGCCGTCCCGGGCGGTGAAGATAACCAGGTCCACGCTGGTGAGGGGGCGGGGAAAGTCCAGGGACGGGGCTGGGGCTGGCATGGGAGACACCTGGGTTGCAAGTTGGGTTGACAGGGTAGCGCACTAGTTCTACAGTACAACTTACTTAGTTGTTCTGAACATCTTTATAGGAGGCGCGCCATGTTGGGTTTCGCGTTCGTCAAAGCACAGCCGACCACCTATTTGCTCAAATACCGGGGCGGCAAGGTGGTCCGGGAAGGGGCCGGCCTGGCCTTCTTCTACTATCGTCCCACCACCAGCGTGGCGGCGGTACCGGTGGCCAGCCGGGATGAGCCCTTCATCTTCGAGCTGGTGACCCGGGACTTCCAGTCCGTGACCGTCCAGGGTCAGGTGGCTTTTCGGGTCATGGAGCCCCGCAAGGCGGCAGCCATGCTGGACTTCGCGCTGCGCCCGGACGGCCAAACCTATCTGTCCGATGATCCGCAAAAGTTACCGCAACGGGTGCTGGCGGTGGTGGAGGTTTTGTTGCTGCAAGCGGTGAAGGCCCTGCCCCTCACCGCCGCCCTGGGAACCTCGGAATCTCTGGCCTCGCCGGTGGCGGACCGCTTGGCGGCCCATCCGGAGATCCTGGCCATGGGCCTGGAAGTGCTCGGCGTCTCGATCCTGGCCCTGAAGCCGACGCCGGAGACTGCCCGGGCTTTGGAGGCGGAGGCGCGGGAGGAGATTCTCAAGGCGGCGGACGAGGCCATCTTCGCCCGGCGTAACGCGGCGGTGGAACAGGAGCGGGCGATCCGTGAGAGTGAGTTGGATACGGAAGTGGCGGTGGAACAGAAAAAGCGCCTGATCCGGGAAACCCAGATCGAGGCCGAGGCGTCGGTGCGGCGCAAAAAACACGACCTGGCCAGGGCAGACCTGGAGGCGGACATCGCCCAGGAGGAGCGGCGCAAGCAACTGGTGGGCGGTCAGGCGGAGAATAGCCGCACCCTGGCGGAAGCGGAGGCGTTCCGGGTGGCGGCGGTGATGCAGGCGTTGCAGCCCGCCGATCCGCGGGTGGTGCAGGCGCTGGCCGCCGCCGGTATGCAGCCGGGTCAGTTGATCGCCCAGGCGTTCGGGGGCATCGCCGAGCGGGCGGAGCGCATCGGCAGTCTCAATGTGTCCCCGGAGTTGTTACAAAGTCTGTTGGGTACCACGAGGAACAAGTGACATGGCCGGCGACCGGGATCGCAAACTGGTGTTGGTGACGCGGCGCACCCGATTGGAGGAACTGGTGGCCCGTTACCACAGCCTGGCCCAGGCCAGATTCTATCTGGAGCACCTGGGCGCCGACTTTTCCGACTATGAGCGGGAACAGGAGACCTATGTGGCGGCCAAGCAGAGTCTGTTGCCGGTGCTGGAATCCTGGGGCCGCTACCAGATCATCGAGCGGGCCTTTCTGCCCAATTTCCTGTTCGGGCCGGACGACATCCTCATCGCCCTGGGCCAGGATGGCCTGGTGGCCAACAGTCTCAAGTACCTGGACGGTCAGCCCCTGATCGGCGTCAACCCGGATCCCGGCCGCTTCGACGGGCTGCTGCTGCCGTTCCAGCCCCCGGACTTGTCCCGTATCCTGGACGATCTGAGCCGGGGGCGGCGCCCGGTCCGGACCATCAGCATGGCGGAAGCGGTGCTGAACAACGGCCAGCGGCTGCTGGGGGTGAATGATCTGTTCATCGGTCCCCGTACCCACATTTCCGCCCGCTACGCCATCGAGTTGGCCGGTAGCAGCGAGGTGCAGTCGTCCAGCGGGGTGATCGTGTCCACCGGGCTGGGCTCGTCCGCCTGGATGAAAAGCATCGTCACCGGCTCCCTGGCCATCGCCGGCGCCTATGGCGCCAGTCCCTGCCAACCCTATCAGCCCTGGGACTGGAGCGCCGACTACCTGCAATTCGCAGTGCGAGAGCCCTACCCGAGCCGCTCCTCGGCGGCATCCCTAGTGTTCGGGCGCATCCCTAAGGGCGAAAAGCTGCTGCTGCGCTCCCTGATGCCGGAACAGGGGGTGATCTTCAGCGACGGCATCGAGGCGGACTTTCTGAACTTCACCTCGGGCCTGGTGGCGGAAATCCGGGTCGCCGCCAAGCAGGGCATGTTGGTCATCTAGGCCATGCCGGCCGCCTCACCCACCCGCCCGGCGCCCATGCTGCTCCAGGCCGGCGCGCCGGCCCAGCCAGCCCTGGGAGCCGACTGCAACGGCTGCGGCGTCTGCTGCGCGGCGGAGCCCTGCCCCCTGGGCATCCTGCTCGCCGGCCGCAGGCAGGGTGCCTGCCAACTGCTGGTTTGGGACCCCGCCAGGTCCCGCTATCTGTGTGGCGCGCTGGCGTTTCCCGGGCAGTATTGGCGCTGGCTGCCGCCGTCCTGGGCCAAACGCCTGGCCTATCGCTGGATTGCGGCCGGCCGGGGTTGCGACGCCCATTTCCCCATTGAATAAGGGGCAATGCTCTGCTTTGCTTGGGTGGTAGGAGGACAGGCCCCGTGATTAGGGGCCGGTGTCCCAAAATCCCGCCCCCTCGTCCGCTGTGGAAGTAGCTGGAGACATCCCATGAAAACCCTCATCGCGGCCCTGACCCTCGGCTTGGCGACCGGCCTCAGCCACGCCGGTTGCCCGGTCAACCTGGATGGCAATTACCTGTTGTCCGCCCGCAAGACCACCATGGATCGAGGTCTGACCAACATCACCTACGTGATCGCCCTGGCCACCATCAGCGATGCCAGACTCCACTACACCAAGATGTTCAAGGCGGACGCCAATACCGGCAAGCCAGCGCTGGAAACCGTCCATGAAGATGTTGCTGTGTATTACGACAGCGCCACCTGTTCCGGCTACCTGGAAGACATCAGCAATCCCCATTACTTCGTGGTCAGCGAATCCGGCAAACTCATCAAGGGCATCGCGGGCACCGAGCCCGGTAGCAGCCTGTCGTTAGCGTCCGAACTGGAACTGGTCAAGCAGTAGTCCGCCCCTCGCCCCAGCAGCAGCCGCTGCTGGAGCCGCCGAAGCTCCTCTCTATGTAAACCCCCGGTAAAGCGGGCGCGCCAGGTTTTACCAAACTGGTCCTACAGCCGCAGAACCGGCCTCCCTAGACTGGCCTTGTCGAACCCCAACAGCCAGACCTAGGAGACACCCCCATGGCACTCATCAATCGGGTGGCGCGCCTGTTTCGCGCCGACTTGCACGCGGTGCTGGACCGTTTGGAGGAGCCCGAGCTGGTGCTCCGCCAAGCAGTGCGGGACATGGAACAAGCCCTGGCCGAGGACCAGCGCCAGTTGCGGGCGCTGGAATTGGAGCAGGGCCAAGTGGCCAAGCGGCTGGCCAATCTGGACCGCGCCCTGGCGGACTTGGAACCCGAACTGGACGCCTGCTTTCAGGCCGGCAAGGAAGACCTGGCCCGGGCCCTGGTGCGGCGCCGGCTGGAGGCGGAACAGACCCGGCGGGTGCTGGTGCGCCGGCGGGAAACCTTGGCTGACCGCCACTCCGAACTGTCTGCCCGGGTCGCGGAACGCCGGGACCGCGTGGAAGCCATGCGCCAGTCCGCCGAAGTGCTGGCTGCGGAGCAGGCGCCCACGGAACCAGAAGATCGCTGGGCCGGCGTCCCGGAGTCCGGCGTGCGGGCCGAGGACGTAGAAGTGGCCTTCTTGCTGGCTAAGCAACAGAGGAGCAAGACCCTATGAACCGCCCCAGCTTCGCGCAAGGCGTGGGCGTCGCCCTGATCGCCGCCCTGGGCGCCGGCGCCGGCTACGCCGGACTCGGACTGTTCGTGGCGCCGGGCGTCAACGCCCGCCTAGTCATTACCGGACTGGCGTTCGGCTATGTCCTGTACCTGCTGGCCCTGGGCCAGTGCCGGGTAGGCCGGGTCACCCTGATGGCCCTATGGAGTCTGCTGACCGCCGGCGCCTGGCTGGGGGGCCTGTCCCTGCCCCTGTTCATCCTCGTCCAGGCCGGCCTGGTCTGGCTGGCCCGCTCCCTCTATCACCAAGCCGGCTGGCTGGCCGCCCTGCTGGACCTGGGTTTGACCGCCCTGGGTCTGGGCGCGGCGGTGTGGGCGCTCGGCCACTCCGGCAGTCTGGCCCTGGCCTGCTGGAGCTTTTTCCTGGTGCAGGCCCTGTTTGTGCTGATTCCGCCGGAGCTGGGCGCCCGCCGCCGCGCCGCCCAGGACCCAGACCCCTTTGAGCAGGCCTACCGGGGCGCCGAAGCGGCGCTGCGGTCCCTGGCTTCCCGTCCCTAACCCTGGAGTGCATCCCATGAAAACCCCCTTCGTTGCCGCCGCCCTACTCGCCGCCACCGGCCTCGCCATTGCCTATTACCCGGCCCTGTCCAGCGTACAGGACCCGCCGCCCCCGGTGCTGCCGTCCAACGACACCAAGCCCAAGGTGGAAGCAGTGTTCGTGCTGGATACCACCGGCAGCATGGGCGGCCTCATCCAGGCCGCCAAGGACAAGATCTGGTCCATCGCCTCCAGCATGGCCCAGGCCCAGCCCACCCCGGAAATCCGCCTGGGTCTGGTGGCCTACCGGGACCGGGGCGACCAGTACGTGACCAAAGTGGTGAACCTCTCCACGGACCTGGACAGCCTGCACGCCACCCTCATGGACTTCAAGGCCGACGGGGGCGGCGATGGTCCCGAGAGCGTCAATCAGGCGTTGGACGACGCCGTGAATCGCATCTCCTGGAGCCAGGATCCCCAAACCTACAAGGTGGTGTTCCTGGTGGGGGACGCCCCGCCCCACATGGATTACCAGGACGACGTCAAATATCCGGTCACCCTAGCCAAGGCCAAAGACAAGGGCATTCTGGTCAACAGCATCCAATGCGGCGTCCAAACCGACACCACGTCCGCATGGCAGCGCATCGCCCAATTGGGCAATGGCCAATATTTCCAGGTTTCCCAAGACGGCGGCGCCGTGGCGCTAGCCACCCCCTACGACGCCCGCTTGGCTGAAGTCGCCGCCAAGATGGACGCCACCCGGCTCGGTTATGGCAGCGCCGGCGAACTAGCGGAAGCCAAGGCCAAGCAGGACGCCGCCAGCAAGGTCCACAGCACTGCGTCCGTGGAATCCCAGGCCCGCCGGGCCGTCTTCAACTCGTCCAAGGCTGGCCAGGATAACTTCCTAGGCGGCAAGGACCTGGTGGAGGACGTCAAAAGCGGCCGGGTGGATCCGGCCAAGCTGGCCCCGGCCGCCCTGCCGGCCCCGGTGCAGGTCTTGGCCCCGGAGGAGCGCCAGGCCTTCATCGAAGAAACCGGCAAACAACGGGAAATCCTCAAAAAGGAAGCGGAGGACCTCAGCCGGCAACGCAACGACTATTTGCGGGATAAGGTGGAAAGGGCGGGCGGCGCCAAGGAGTCCCTGGACCAGAAACTCTATGGCGCCATCAAGGACCAGGCCAAGACCAAGGGCCTGCGTTATGAGTCCGACTCAGCCAGCTTCTGAGCATTGACCCGGACCCCCACGGCCGAGCCCCTGGCGCGGCCGCGGGGCTGGTGGTGGGCCCCAGGCGCCCAACCACCGGCCAATCACCGCCACATGGCCAGCCGTATCTGGAACTAAGGACCCCCATAGGACCTTAGGCCGGCATCGCTGGCGGCAGCATCTGGAAAAGTCCGCCAATCTAACCAACAATTTGAGTATCCTGGACAGCGGCTGGGGCCTAGCCTGGTGCCTGAGATCCGTGCGGAGGCGCGGCCCTGGCCCAGCGCCAACTGCCCGCCGCGCCGCCTGGGTCGCATCCGCCCTGTAGCCGTCAAAGGCCACCGGGCGGCCTCGGCAGAAACTGGAACTCTCCCTGGTTCCGGCGTCTCCACCAAGAAACGTCATCACCACCCTCGGCTGGACTCAAAGTCAATGGATCATTGGACCCTGGCGCATTGCGAGCAAGAACAGCTACACCGGTCGGGCCAGATCATCCCCGACGGCACCCTGCTCATGCTGGATCAATCCGGCCTGCTCAGCCACCTGGCCGCCAACCTGGGGGAATTCCTGGAGTTCACCCCGGAACAACTGCTCGACCAACCCCTCCCGGAGGGCCTGGGTTTTCTGCTGGAGGGACTCGCCGAAACGCCGGGTAGCCGTCAAATCTGGGACGCCGCCGTACCAGGCCGGGCCGGGGTCCTGGACGCCCTGGTCAGCCGGGGCGCCGGAGGCAGCATCATCATTGAACTGGTGCCCAACCGGGCCGGCCCATCCCCCCAACCTGCCGACCGGCCCCAAGTGCCCACGGTCGCGGCGACCGACTTGCTCCTGGCGCGCCAACACCTGGTGGACCAAGTCGCCCAACTCAGTGGCTTCGAGCGGGTCATGTACTACCGCTTCCATGACAACGGCGATGGCGAAGTCACCGCCGAAGCCCGGCGCGGCGACCTGTTCGGCAGTTACCTGGGGTTGCGTTTTCCCGCCACCGACATTCCCCGCGTGGCCCGGGACCTGTACCTGAAAAATCCCTGGCGCATGATTGGGGACGCCCGCGCCGATCCGGTGCCTTTG
Source organism: uncultured Chromatiaceae bacterium (assembly GCA_964538875.1). Classification (GTDB taxonomy): domain Bacteria; phylum Pseudomonadota; class Gammaproteobacteria; order Chromatiales; family Chromatiaceae; genus CAZIHO01. The sequence goes on along the minus strand of CAZIHO010000014.1, from coordinate 1,315 downwards.
GTGGGGCGGGACCCGGCGCCAGCGGACCTCACCTGGTCCGATTTGCGCAGCGTCTCCCCGGTACACCGGGCCTATCTGGCCAACATGGGGGTGCGCGCATCCCTGTCCCTGCCCCTGGTATCCGCCGGTACCCTGATCGCCCTGGTCGCCGCCCACCATTCCCAGCCCCACCGTCCGCCCCTGAAAACCCTGGAGAAACTGGCCGAACTAGCCCATCACCACGCCTTGGAAGTTATTCGCTGCCAATCCGCCCGCCGCATGGCCATGCTGGACCGACTGAGCCGCCAGTTTGGTGGCCTGCGGGACCTGGTGCGCTCCCGGGGTGGCGTCGCCCAGGCCTGGCCGGAACTAGGCGCCTGGCTGCTGCAAGAATTTCAGGTCGATGGGGCGCTGCTCTGCTGGGACCAGCAGTGGTACCGGGCCGGTCTGGTTCTGGAATCCGCCGCCCTAGACCGCTTCGACGCCTGGTTTTGCGCCGGGCAGGATGAGGTTCTATGGCTCGGCGATAACCTGGCGCGCCAGGTGCCCCACTTCCCCCCGTCCGCCATCGCCGGCGCCCTGGCGCTGCGCGGCCGCCTCGGCGACCGCCAAGGACCCCGCCTCTACCTGTGCCGCGCCGAACACCTCTACCAAGTCGCCTGGGGCGGCAATCCTAACAAGCCGGTGGAATACCAGAACGGCCAATTGGACATCGCCCCGCGCCGCTCTTTCGACCAATGGGTGGAACAACGCCGGGACCACAGCCGCCCCTGGGATAGCGAAATCCGTCTCCTGGCCCTCAAACTGCGGGACTTTCTCTATCAACTGCCAAGCCAGTAGCCGCCAATTCCGGTAGTCCACCCCAATTCAAGGGAGTTGTAGTTCAGTCGCCGCCGCCCAACGACTGTCCCCACCAACCTTGCGCTCCTAACTCATTGATTTTAGATAAACCAGCGTCATCAATGCTCGCGAGTCCTGGGGAAAACAGAAGAAACGGACGGAGCCGTGCCTTGGGATAAGGCCAGGCGGACTTCTAGTAACGCCAATTGTTCCCGCAGCGCGGCCAATTGTTGGTTCTGGTCGGCCCGGAGTTGGGCGAGTTCTTGTTGCTGGGTTTCCAACTTGGCTTGCTGAACCTGATTCTCGGTCCGGACTTGGGACAGTTCCTGTTGCTGGGTTTCCAACTTGGCTTGCTGCGTCTGATTCTCGGCCCGGACCTGGCTCAATTCCAGTCGTTGCGTCTGATTCTCGGTTCGGACTTGGGAAAGTTCCCGTTGCTGCGCTTTGAACCCCTCGATCAACACCCCGACGAAGGCTTGATAATTGACGGCTTCCA
>CAZIHO010000013.1:0-44938 GCA_964538875.1 uncultured Chromatiaceae bacterium | reverse complement strand
GAAGCGTGTCGAAGTTTTGGGTGTAGGCCGAGCCGAGCGTAGTGAGTGAAACTTGGGCACGGGCTGAGGTTGCCGTAAGGGAGCCAAAGAGCAAGACCAGGGTCAGCACGAGACAGGAGGCACGGCTCGACAGGAATGACATCGCGGGGGGCACCCTCTATGCAAAATTTGTTTTGGCGAAGCGTGCGAAAAACGTAGCAGAAACGACGCACGAATGCGATTGCGCTTAGGGAAACGCTGAACAAGCCATCCCGGGATTTTCCAACTGACGGAAAAGACTACTCCGACCCCACCCACGACACAGGGGATTCTCCCAATCGGACCCCGCAGGCCCGCAACTCAGCCGAGGTTAATTGTTATTCGTGCGGTTGTGGCGCCAGATCCAGGGTCAGGTGCAAATAGGGAGCGCCCTGCTGGCACACCGCCGCCGCTAGGTTGTCCGGTCGCCGGGGCAATTATCTGAGAGACAACAGGGGGTGGCCGGTTCGGCCAGCGGGCGGCAACATGTCTCGATCAGGCCGGCCAGCGGTCGTGACCCGATCTTGCTTTCGCAGCTCCCTGATCGAAAACTTGGCCGCCCTCGTACCGCCCTGCCCTCTGCTCGCCTCGATCGGGTGGTGGACGGCCGAATTCGGGCGCGCGCCCTGCGGGACGCGCAAAAAAAAAACGGCGATCTGTTGATCGCCGTTTTTGAATTTGGAGCGGGAAACGAGACTCGAACTCGCGACCCCAACCTTGGCAAGGTTGTGCTCTACCAACTGAGCTATTCCCGCTGATGATCTCCCTGCCACTTGGAACCGCTACTGCGTTTCCATCCTCATTCCTGTTTGGAAGGCGCCATTTTAACCATGAACGTCGGCGTGTCAAGACCCATTGGCATCTATCTTTTTCTCCTCCTGGCCAGCGGCGCCATGGTGGGCGACCAGGCTCGGCCAAGCGGCGCGCAAATAGACGAACATGGACCAGATGGTCAACACCGCCGCCAGATACAAAAGCCCCATTCCCAAGTTATGAACCGGCATGGTGCCCGGGTCGTGGCCGAACAACAACAGAAATATGGCCAACATTTGGGCACTGGTCTTGAACTTTCCGACCAGGGACACCGCCACCCGGGCGCGAGCGCCCAGTATCGCCATCCATTCCCGCAGCGCGGAAATGGTGATTTCCCGGCCGATAATGACGGCGGCGGGAATCGCAAAGGCCACGGTGGGCTCTGACTGCACCAGCAACACCAGGGCCACCGCCACCATCAGCTTGTCCGCCACCGGGTCCATGAAGGCACCCAGGGCCGAGGTCTGTCCCCAGCGGCGCGCCAGGTAGCCGTCCAGCCAGTCGGTAACAGCCGCCACGGCGAACAACAGGGCGGACGCCGGCCGCGCCCAAACGCTGGGCCAATAGAAAACCACCACGAATATAGGGATGATGACTATTCGCAGCAGGGTGAGCAGATTCGGGATGTTCCACATGCCCTTAGCCTTCGCCATGTAAGGCATCGTAGATCCGTCGCGCCAGCGACAGGCTGATGCCCTCGACCCGCGCCAAATCTTCCACTCCAGCTCGGGTGAGCTCCTGGAGACCGCCAAATTGCTTCAACAACTGTTGACGGCGCTTGCTGCCGATGCCGGGAATTTCATCCAGCACCGACCCCACCCGAACCTTGCCCCGGCGCTGCCGGTGGCCGGTGATGGCAAACCGGTGTGCCTCATCCCGGATTTGCTGCATTAAGTGCAGGGCGGGGGAATGGGACGGCAGTATAAGCAGGCGCTGGCGGCCGGACAACCAAAGTTGTTCCAAGCCCGGCTTGCGATCCGGCCCCTTAGCGATGCCCACCAGGGTCAGGGCGCCGATGGACAGTTCCTGAAGCACCAGGGCGGCCCGCTCCACCTGACCCTGACCTCCGTCGATGAACAGAATGTCAGGCGCTTCCACCTCGCCGTCCTTGATCCGGGTGTAGCGCCGCGATAAGGCTTGGTACATGGCCCCATAATCGTCTCCCGGCGTCACCCCCTGGATGTTGAATCGCCGGTAATCGGTCTTGCGGGGACCCTGGTCGTCGAACACCACGCAGGCCGCCACCGTACATTCGCCGCCGGTATGGCTGACATCGAAGCATTCCAAGCGACGCGGCGTTTCGTCCAGTTCCAGGGCGTCCCGCAGCGCTTCGAGCCGTTGCAGGTAGCCACCCCGGCTGGCCAGGCGTGCGTCCAACGCCAGGCGGGCGTTGTTGATGGCCATTTGCAGCCAGCGGGACCGGTCGCCCCGCACCGACGCGCGAATCCGCACCCGGCGGCCCGCCTGGGCGCTGAAGACCTCTTCCAACACGGCGTGATCCTGGGGCAGTTCGCTGACTAGCAACTCCGGGGGTATCGCCTTGCCCAGGTAATACTGGGATAAAAAGGCGGATAGCACCGCGCCTGGATGTTCCCCCTCGGGAACCCGGGGGAAGAATGCCTTGTTGCCCAGGTTGCGGCCGCCCCGGATGAAAAAGACCTGCACGCAACTCAGCCCACCCGCCCCGTGCAGCGCCAGGATGTCCAGATCTCCGGACTCGCCGCTCACGTACTGGCGCTCCTGAATGTGCCGCAGGGTGGCGATCTGGTCCCGGACCCGGGCCGCCTGCTCGTATTCCCGGCGTTCCGCCGCCTGTTCCATACGCTCCACCAACCGGTCGATGACTCGACTGGCGCGACCTTCCAGGAACAAAATAGTATCCTGAACCTCCTGGGCGTAATCCGAGTCGGCGATCAGACCTGGCACGCAGGGGCCGGAACAGCGGCGAATCTGGTACTGGAGACAGGGCCGGCTGCGATTGCGAAACAGGCTGTCCTCGCACTGGCGAATCGGAAAGATTTGTTGCATCAGGTGCAACGTGTCCCGTACCGCCGTGGAGCTGGGATAGGGACCAAAGTAGCGGCCCGGCGCGCCCCGGGCGCCACGATGAAAGGCGAGCCGGGGATAGGCGTCCTGGGTGCTCAGGTAGAGATAGGGATAGCTCTTGTCGTCCCGCAGCAGCACGTTGTAGCGGGGATGCAGCGCCTTGATGAGGTTATTTTCCAGCAGCAGGGCTTCGCCCTCGGTCTGGGTAACCATGACCTCGATAGCCGCCACTTGGGCGATCATGGTCTGGATGCGCAGATTGAGGCCACGGGTAAAGTAGCTGCCGACGCGTCGCTTGAGATCCTTGGCCTTGCCTACGTACAGCACCTCCCCTGCCGCATCCAACATCCGGTACACGCCCGGGCGGCTGGTCAGGGTGGCGACGAACGCCTTGGGGTCGAAATCGGTCAAGGGTCAGGCTGATCCAGAATCCTACGCGCCCGCTCAAAAACCTGATGGAAGGCGGCCTCGGTCAAGCGTCCGGTCTGGGTGTTGTAGCGGCTGCAATGATAGGAATCGAGCAGGGTACGCCCATCGGGCAAGGCCCACTCGGCACCGTGGGCAAAGCGATACTCGGCCAGCCGTGCCGACAGCGCCCGTAACACCGCTTGGTGGGCCACCAATCCTAGGGCCAGAATCACCTCGACCCGTGCCAGGCTGCGCAGCTCCTCCGCTAGATAGGAGTTACAGGTGCGGATTTCGGCGCCGACCGGTTTGTTCTGGGGTGGCACGCATTTCACGGCGTTGGTGATGCGACAGCCGGTCAGGCGCAGTCCGTCATCCGCCGAGCGGGACTCGGGGCGATCGCTGAAGCCAAATCGATAGAGGCTTTGATACAGGAGAATTCCCGCGTGATCGCCGGTGAAGGGGCGGCCGGTGGCGTTGGCGCCATGTAAACCCGGCGCCAGGCCCACGATCAACAGGCGGGGATCTGGGTCCCCAAACGGCGGGACCGGACCCGCATGGTAATGGGGGTGGCTGAGACGGATTTGGTCGAGAAACCCGGCCAACCGGGCGCACCGGCGGCAATCCTGCTGGAACCCGGCCACCGGCATCAAGCGACGTTCTTTATTAAACCGTGGCGCAACGCAAACAGGGTAAGTTCCACATCATTGTGGACGGCCAGTTTCTCGAAGATGCGTTGCCGGTAGGTACTCACGGTCTTGGTGCTGAGACTCAGGATTTCCGCGATTTCCACCGCCTTACGCCCGTCCAGGATCATCATCATCACCTCGGCTTCCCGCTTGGACAGACTCTGCAAGCGAGATTCCGGAGCCTGGTTCCAGCGCGACAGAGCCTGTTTCACCGCGACCCGCGATGCCACGAACGGCTCGCCCCGATAGACCCGGCGGATTCCATCCAACATTTCCTCCGGTTCATCGCCCTTGGTCATATAGCCCTTGGCGCCCGCGTCCCGCAGACGGGTCGGAAAGGGTTCTTCGTCCATTACCGTCAAGGCGATGACCTTCACGTCCGGCAGCAGACGCACCATGCGGCGGGTGGCTTCGATGCCGTTCATGCCGTTGGGCATGCTGAGATCCATCAACACCACGTCCGGATCCAGATCTCGCACCACTTTGAGCGCCGCCTCACCGCTATTGGCCTCCCCGACTACGCCAATGTCTGGAGCCTTTTCCAGGAGTTCCCGAATCCCTAGCCTGACTAGGTTATGGTCGTCGACCAGCATGACTTTTATTTTGCTCATCAATACCACTCTCCCAGTCGCTGGATCCGGTAAGACCCCTGACTCGACGGCCAACCTATTGGGTGATAATCGATTATTTTGTAGGGCAACACCTACGCCATCATAGCTGGTTTTTTTGCGGGACGACAGCCCAAGATATCGGGCATCCAGGCTCGGATGACGGGCTTTTCTCTCGGCAAGGGGACTAGGATCGAACCACCAGCACCGCCACCTGGCGAAAGGAATCCGGATCGATGCTCAACATCCCGGTGAAGGGATGATCTAATTGGATCACCACGAAAAACACCACACTAATCAGGGCCGCCAGCACACCGATCATCAGCACGTGGGCGCGCACGTTTTCCGTGCCGAGGAAATAGGCAAAGGCCACGGTGAGAATGCCACCGGTAATCAGGGCGAACCAGATGGCGCCGGGCACCTCATCCTGGGCATCGCCCAAGCGCAGCACCCGCAAACGCTCCAATTCCTTGAGCCCACTCAACATCTCCTGATGCACCGTCTGTTGACGAACGTCCGCTGGGGTCAGTTGGCCCACCGCCTTCCAAAGTTGTTCCAGGGGCAGGGACGCCAGCTCGACTGGCCGCATGGCCGCCATGGCGGGAAATTCCTCGGCAATGACCTGCCCCAGATAATTCCCCAGCAGTGGACGGGGATCCGGCCGCTGCCCGTAATCGGCATAGGCGTCTAGAACTCGATAGAGGGATAGGGCCGCGCTGGCTTCTTGCTGGGTGTTGGCGCGGGTTTCGTGGAATTGTTCCCACACCACCAGGATCACAAACGCCAATAGCACCGCATACATGACGCCAACCACGGAGAACAGGAAACCAGCCACTTCGTTATGCACCAAACGCACCGACACCGGCACCCGCTGATGCACCCAGTAGAACCCCAGTACCGATAAGCCAACCCCTCCAAGGGTAATGAGGAATAGGGACGCCCAACCGGGAATCATGAGCAATTGGGATGATAGGGACATGTCCGAAGCACCTTTTAAGTCAGCATGGGAGCAGGCTAGCCGGAAACTGGATGGCTTGCCAACCTGAACGGAAGCCTGGGCGCGGCTTGACGGAAGATTGGAAAATCCTGATACTTCCGCTCACATTATAGGAATTCCTATTCCTCCCCCATTCTGAAGCCAAACTCATGGCCCGGAATCACGCTTTATCGTCACGAGGGCTAGATGTCGGTTGGGTCGGGTGCCATTGCTAGCCTCAGTGTCGGTCGGAGTCGTACCAATGGGCGGTTGACCCTGGTCACCATTGCCGCAGCGACCTGTCTATTGATGGTGCCTGCGCTCTGGAATGGATTTGTTTTTTTGTATTGGGATAGCAAAGACTACATTCAGGTCCCCTTCACCTGGACTCTGCCCCAGTACCGCACCCTCCCCTACCCCCTGTTCTCCGGACTGGCCCGCATCGCCGGAAGCCCGTGGATAGTGGCTTGGCTGCAATCCCTGCTGGCCGCCTACCTGCTGCACGAAAGCTTGGCGGTCTTTACCCGCTGGTCCCCTGCTGGGGCCTTGCTCCCGGTGACCTTGCTCCTGGTCCTGGTCACCGGCCTGCCCTGGTTTACCGGGCAACTCATGCCGGACGCCTTCACCGGCTTGGTAGTGTTGGGCTTCGCATCCCTAGCGTTTGGGGGCCGGCGCCTAGCGCTGGCGCGACGGGCCGCCTTGACCCTGCTGGTGCTGCTGGGCGCCATGTTGCACACGTCCCACTTTGGGGTCCTGGCTGGTCTGATCCTCTCTATGTGGGTGCTGGGTCGCTGGATCGGCGAGCGCCATTTGGGTGGGCGGCCCCAGTTGGGACTCCCCCTGCTGGCGCTGGCCGGCGCCGCCGTCCTGACCCTTGCCCTGCACTGGGTTTTTCTCGGCAAGGCGGTCTTGACCCAACCATCCGAGTTGCTGTGGCTGGGGCGCTTGGTGGAGGATGACATTGCGCAGCAGTTGCTCGACGATGTCTGTCCCCGCCAACCCCAGGCATACCGCCTGTGCGCGTTCCGGGACCGGCTGCCTGAAACTGCCAATTCCTTTCTCTGGGACGTAAATAATATTCCGACTCAGTTGGGCGGCTGGGACGCGCTGCGCGCCGAGGCGCGCCAGATCCTGAAGGACAGCCTGGAACGCTACCCTGGGCTACACCTTCGCTCCGCGCTCAATCTCACCGTCCGCCAGTTTTTCATGCTGCAAACCGGCGACGGCATGGTGGATAACTACTACATGATGTTCGATTCCCTAGAAGCCCGTTATCCCCAAGGACACCTCCAATTCAAGGCGTCGCGGCAACGGTCGGGCATTGACTTCGCCACCATCAATCAGATTGAGGTGCCCATTCTGCTAGGGGCCCAGGTCCTATTGCTAGTGCTTCTGCCTTGGGCCTGGCGCCATCGGGATGGCTTAGCCACCGCGCTCATCATCACGGTCTGGTTGGCGCTGCTCGGCAATGCCTTCATTTGTGGCGCCCTGTCCAACCCCAACCATCGCTACCAGAGCCGCATCGCCTGGATCGCGGTGTTCGCGGTGGTGGCGGTGACCCTGGGCCGGCGCCAGACCGATGATCCTAACCCGGTCCTGCCATGAGCGATGCGCCCCGCCTGCTCATCAACGCGGATGACTACGGCTATTTTCCGGAAGTCAGCGCCGGCATTCTGGACGCAGCCCGGGTTGGCACCCTGGGCGCTACCGGCATCATGGCCACCAGTCCCTATCTGGAGCAGGCCTTGCCGGCCCTGGCCGAGGTCCCAACCCTGGACCTGGGCGTGCACCTCAATTTAAGCCACGGACGCCCCCTCAGTCCGGGTTGCGCGGCCCTACTGGAACCCTGGGGCGGTCAGTTTCCTGGCAAGGGCCCGATGGCGCGGGGCATTTTGACCGGTGCCCTACCCCTGGCGACCTTGATCACTGAACTAGGCGCCCAGATCGAGCGTTGCCTCGACCATGGGCTAAAACTTAGATTTTTAAATTCCCACGAACACCTGCACATGCTGCCCGGTGTCTGCCAGGCGGTATTGGACCTGGGCCGGAAATATGGCATCCACCAGGTACGTCGAGTAACAGCCGAATGGGGCGGGTTCAACCCGTTGGGCTGGGCGCGCGCGCTGGCAATCAGCGTGGTGGATTGGAGCCAGGCCGATCACTTCTCCGGCCGGGAACCCCAGTTCGTGGGCCTGGCGCCCAGTGGCCGGCTCAACCTGGATTACCTGCAACGCCTGTGCGCTCGTATGCGTCCGGGCCAAACCTACGAACTCATGTGCCACCCAGGCCGCTTCCCCACCAGCGTGGCGGACCGCCTCGATCCCCATATCCGGGCCTATCACGATTGGGAAGGGGAACTTGGCCTATTATTAAGCGCCGAATTGCGGTCCTTGCTGGATGACCGGGGCATCCGTCTGGTGAGTTACCGGGATCTGCTCCCCGATTCCCACCCATGATTGTTGGCCAGGAGGCATCCATGACCCTGCCCGCCCCCCCGGACGATGCCGTCGCGCCCCTGCTCAGCGTCGTCATACCCGCCCACAACGAGGCGCTAGGTATCGAGCATACCCTGACCGTCATTGAGGCCATCCTGAATCAGGCCCAGGTCAGTCACCAATTGATCGTGGTGGATGACGGTAGCCGGGATGGGACCTTCGACCGCCTGACCCAGTTAACCGTCCGCTTCCCCCAACTGCTGGGTCTGCGGCTGAGCCGCAACTTCGGCAAGGAAGCGGCTTTGCTGGCCGGCTTACGGGCCGCCCAGGGCGCCGCCGTGGTGACCCTGGACGCGGATTTGCAACATCCGCCAGAGATCATTCCTCAGATGCTGGAGACCTGGCGCGCTGGAGCCCGGGTGGTGCATGGCGTCAAGCAGGATCGGACTATCGACAGTCCCCTGAGCCGGGCGCGGGCCAGTATTTTCAACGGCATCATGTCCCGCCTGGGCGGCGTCGACCTACAGGATGCGTCGGATTTCAAGCTCCTCGACCGGGTGGTGGTAGATATCCTGACCCGCTCTCTGCCAGAGCGGGGCCGGTTTTACCGGGGGCTAGCCAGTTGGGTGGGCTTTCGTCAGAGCCAGGTCCAGTTCAAGGTGGCGGAACGCCATGACCACACGCCGGGCCGCTGGAGCCTGGTGGCCCTGGTGCGGCTGGCCAACATCGCCATCGTGTCCTTCACCAGCGCGCCCCTGCAATTGGTCACCCTGCTGGGGCTCAGCACCCTGGTATTCGGCATCCTAGTGGGCTTCGAGGTGCTCTGGACCTGGTGGCACGGCCAGGCGGTGTCCGGCGCCACCACCATCATCCTGACCCTGCTGATTCTGGGCAGCTTCATCATGATCAGCCTGGGCATCATCGGCACCTACTTGGCCAAGATCTACGACGAGATCAAGGGACGCCCACCCTATTTCATCGAAGCCAGCTGTGGCGGCACACCGCCGGCTAGGCCAACCTAGCGAACCGCCGGGCGCCAGCGGAAGCCCGGCCGCTGGGCCTAAGGAGCCGCCCCTTCCTTTTCATTCGGCAAGCGCAGCACTTCCAGTTTCTCGATGTCCTTTAGGCCGACGTGCGTGGTCAGTTTGCCCTGGGCCACCCGTTGCTCGACGCTGGCCTTACCTCGCTCGATGGCTACCAACAGTCCTTCCACCGGCTTAGGATGCTTGGCCGACTGGATTCTCACTTCCTTTTGTAAGTGTAAGACCAATTCTTGCACCGGCGTGACCAGCCAGCGGGGCTTGGGCCGCAGTATGGGTGCCGCCTGGGTCTGATCCGCCGCCGAGGATGGTTTGACCACCGGTTCCTCGGCACGGGGAGCGCGAAAACCCAGGTCGTGAATCGTCTCCGTTCCCACCGTGACACGGGGTTGCAACAGGGAAACCAAGAGTTTGGGATCGTTGGGCAGGGACGGCTGGCGGGTCAAGTCGAGATTGGGCGCCCCCGTGACCTGCACTGGCGCGGGGCTCAGCAGGTAGGTCCGCAGCGCTTGGCGCAACCCGGTCCCCGGCACCACGCCGAAGGCCGCCGCGAAGTCCTTATCTGAACCCGCCATCAGCTTATCCACGAAATTGGCCGGCGCCACCCCAGCCCGTTCCGCGCACTTGTTGACGACGCTGCTCACCTGCGCCGCATCCGGCTGGAAGGTAAAACTATAGCGTTCCAAATTGGGCACCTTGCCCAGCATGGCGGACTGGGGCGAGGGCATTCCGGACAGATTGAATTCCATGTACAGGGATTCACCACCAGCCAACCCATAATAGCCATACAACTGGGCCGGACCCGCCTGGCCGCCGGTGCGGTAACCAATCCGTATTCCCATCCTCAAAGGGAACCGATCCCGGGAATACATACCCCCCTCGCCAAAAATACCGGCCAGGCTACAGGCGTCTGGCTGGGTGGTCGTCGACAGCAAATCCTTGATCGACACCGGAGCGTCTGGAGATGGCACCAGATTTTCCACATAGGGCAAATCCAGGTCCTCGAACGCCAGTTCCAGCCATTCCGGTAACTCGCCGGAGGCTTTCCCCCGCGCCAAGCCCCAGATGAAACCAAAACCGGGCCCCCGGAGCTGAGCGCTGCCGATGCGGACGGGAACCACCGCGTCCTTGGTTTGAATCTCCACGCCCTGGACCCCAAGGGACCCCGTCAAACTGGAGGTAATGCCGGTGTATTTGATCGTGGCATAAGGCGATGCAACCAGGATGAGGGATTCCATCGCATCCTGCACGCCAAAATAAAGCTTGACCTTGATGCCCGCATAAGTGCTAAGCGCCAGCAACAGCACCCCGATGACCGGTGATTTAAGACTGTTCACTTTTTTGTTCCCTCTCCCTTCGGACGACCCCCGTCGCCCCTAGGACCCTAGTGCCCGCAAACCAAGCCCCGGCCCCACCCAGGCACCGCTCAGATTGGCTGGCGGATTAGCCTCGGCAGGCTCTCCATATAGGGACGCACCTGCTTGTCCCGGATCTTGGCGATGGCCTCCTCCAGCGGCAACCAGCGCCGTTCCCGGTAACTCTCAGGCCAATGACGCAGCACGGTTTTTACCCGCATGGGGTAAATGCTGACCGTGCAGACGCCGCCCCATTTTTCATAGGTATAGCTCCCGATCTCCCCACCCACCACGCGCCCCTTGATACCCGCCTCTTCCCACGCTTCTTTGAGGGCCGACGCGGGGGGCGTCATCTTAGGCTCCACCACCCCTTTTGGGATGATCCAACTGGTGCCTTTGCGGCTGGTAATGAGACAAATTTCAAGGGTACGGGTTCTTAACCGGATCCGATAGGGGATAACGGCGGATTGGGTAAAAAAGTGCGGAGGGGCGGTTAGTGTCATGGCCTTGGTTCTTTATTGGGTCAGAGTAGCGGCAAAAATAAGTTGGAATTGCGAAATATACTGGCAAAAACCGTCAAAATTTCCGGGGCCGGCGCCTATTCCGGGGAGACCGGCCGCCGTTCCAGCACCCGGCGGACCGGCGCGAATCCGCGCCGATGCACGTCACTCACGCCCAGGAGATGCAGCGCTTGGAGGTGGGCAGCGGTGGGATAACCCTTATGCACGGCGAATCCATACCCAGGGTGGAGTTGATCCAGACGCTCCATTTCCTGGTCCCGGGCTACCTTGGCCAGAATGGACGCGGCGCTGATCGCCGGAGTGGAAATATCCCCCCCCACCAAGGCCCGGACCGGACAATCCAAAGATGGGCAGCGATTGCCATCCACCAGCACTAGGTCCGGTCGCCGGCCAAGGCCCTGGACCGCCCGGCTCATGGCCAGCAAGGTTGCTCCCAGGATATTCCAGCGCTCGATTTCCTCCACCTCCGCCCGCGCCACCGCCCAGGCCCAGGCTTGGGCCTGGATGATGGCAGATAAGTGCCGCCGCGCCCGGGGCGTCAAGCGCTTGGAATCCGCCAGTCCAGCAATGGGGCGCGCCGGATCGAGTATGACGGCGGCGGCCATCACCGGCCCGGCCAGGGGACCCCGGCCCGCCTCATCGACGCCGGCCACCCAGGTCATTTCAGTCATCGGCCGGCTTCCCCAATAATTGAAGCACTGCTTCCGCCGCCCCACTGGTGCCGGCCCGGCGCATTTCGGCTTGGATGCGGGCATAGGCGGCGCGAATTTCCTCTTGCCGGCCCGGATCTTCCAGCAGTCCCATTAGGGCGCGGCCCAGGGCTTCTGGATTACAGGCATGCTGGATCAATTCCGGCGCCAGTTCCTCGCCGGCCAACAGGTTGGCCATGGCCACGTGGGGCACCTTGACCAACCCCAGGTGCTTGGCCAGAAAGTAGCTTAGGGGATGTAGCCGATAGCCCACCACCATGGGACGGCCATGCAACAGGGCCTCCAGGGTCGCGGTGCCGGACGCGGTCAATACGAGATCCGCCGCCGCCAATACCTGATGACTGGCGCCATCCACCAATCGCAGGGGCAGATCCGGCGCAACCCGCTCGCGGATCTCATCAAAGCAGGCCCGCAGCGGCGCCGACGCCAAGGGCGTCACGAACGCCAGATCCGGCCGTCGCTCGCGGCACCAGCGGGCGGCACCGAGAAAATCTGCCGCCAGCCCCTGGATCTCGCTGATACGACTCCCAGGCAGCAGGGCGATCAAGACACCGTGGGGCGCCAATCCCAGCGCCCGGTGTGCCGCAGCCTGGTCCACCTGGGGCGGAATCTGCTCCAGCAGGGGATGCCCCACGTAGCGCACTGGCACCCCGCCGGATTCTAAAATCGGCTGTTCAAACGGAAAAATACTTAATACCAAATCCACGGATTGCCGCAGGGTCTTGATCCGCCCCGCCCGCCAGGCCCAAACGGTGGGACTCACATACTGGACGGTCTTGATCCCCGTCCGGCGCAGACGCCGCGCCAACCCCAAATTAAAATCTGGCGCGTCTACGCCGATGAATAGATCTGGCGGGTTGTCCCGAAAGTGCCGGAACAGGCGCCGTCGGATTCCTAGCAAGCGGGGCAGATGGCCCAAAATCTCCACCAACCCCATGACCGATAATTGTTCCAGGGGCACCAGACTGCGGCAGCCTTGGGCGGCCATCTGTTCTCCCGCCACCCCCTCGAACTCGGCATCCGGACAGCGGACGCGCAACGCCTGAATCAGGCCCGCACCCAACCGGTCCCCGGAAATCTCATTGGCCACGATGCCCACCCGCAACATCAGCCCCGGTCCTTGCCACTGCTGAGAATCAGCCAACCCCGGAGGGCCATCGGGCCGGCCAAGATGACGGTAACCGCAAGACGCCGAGCCGCTGCCCCTGTCGGGCGTCTGTTCATGCCGGGGTTCAACGAATAATGCTGCGGGCGCTGCCGGTGACAAAGGCGGCGAGGATTTCCACTTCGGGATGATTGCGGCCCAATTCCCGGATGGCGACCACCGCTTCCTCCAGCTTGAGGGCAGATTTGTAGAGTAATTTATAACCGCGCCGAATATGCTGAATACTCTGGTCCGAGAATTCCCGGCGCCGCAGCCCTTCCGCGTTGATCCCATAGGGCTTGGCGGGATGGCCGCTGACGGTGACGTAGGGCGGCACGTCCTTGGTCAATACCGAACCCATGGCACAGAAACTGTGGGCGCCGATTTGACAAAATTGATGCACGATGGTGAAGCCGCCGAGAATGGCCCAATCCTGCACGCGCACGTGGCCACCGAGGGACGCGGCGTTGGCCAAGATGACGTGATTGCCAATTTGGCAATCGTGGGCCACGTGGGTATAGGCCATCAACAGATTGTCGTTACCGATGCGGGTGACCAGAGCATCCTGGGCCGTGCCGCGATGGACGGTGGCAAACTCTCGAATGACATTGTCATCGCCAATTTCCAGGCGGGTCGCCTCGCCCCGATACTTTTTGTCCTGGGGAGCCTCACCCACGGACGCGAACTGGAAAATTTGATTGTTCCGTCCGATGCTGGTTGGCCCGTTGATGACCACATGGGGTCCCACCCGGGTCCCGCCGCCGATGCGAACCCCAGCTCCGATGATGCTGTAGGGACCGACCTCTACCTCCGGGTCCAAGTCGGCACCCGGATCTATCAGAGCGGTGGGATGAATCAAAGTCAATATTCCCGAGCGGTACACATGATCTCGGCGGTAGCCGCCACCTTACCGTCCACCCGCGCCTCGGCGGAAAACATCCAAATGCCTCGCTTGACGGCTTTTAGGAATACTTCCAAGTGAAGTTGATCGCCCGGTTCCACAGGATGCTTGAACCTAGCCCGGTCAATACCTACAAAATAGTAAAGGGCCTTGGACCCTACCAGGTCCGGGCGGGATTCCATGGCCAGCAGGCCCGTGGCCTGGGCCAGGGCCTCCACGATCAGGACACCGGGCATGACCGGACGCGACGGGAAATGACCTGAAAAATAGGGCTCGTTGTAACTCACATTTTTCAGAGCCAAGATGCGTTTGTTGGCCTCGAACTCGACCACCTTATCCACCAACAGGAAGGGATAGCGATGGGGCAACAAGCTCAAGATCTTGCGAATATCCATGGTGCTCAAGTCAATCTCCGGATTTCAGGGGGCTTGCGCCGCCCGTCACTTCAAAACCATCAGGCTGGAGTCACCCTCCACCCGCTCGGCATGGCTTCCCGCTCCGCCCACTGCCCCCCAACCATCAATCCGTTGGCCGTGGGTCCTTACTGTCCGGTTCCTGGACCGCCAAGCGTCGCTCCAGCCGAACCAAACGTTTCGCCAACTCGTCTAGATGGCGCAGGCGCGCCACGTTGCGCCGCCATAGGGGATCCAGATCCACCGGCAACACGCCGCCGTAGTTTCCTGGTCCCGGCAGGGAACGGGTCACCTTGGCGCCGGCAGCCAGATGCACCTGGTCGCCGATTTCCAGATGTCCCGCGATGCCCACGTCACCGCCAATGGTGCAATGACGGCCGACGCGGGTGGAACCCGAAATCCCAGTACAGGCCACCACCGCAGTACCGGCGCCGATACGCACGTTATGGCCGATCTGGACCTGGTTATCGATGATTACGCCGGCCTCAATCACCGTGTCGCCGAGGGCGCCCCGGTCGATGGTGGTGTTGGCACCCACTTCAGCATCATCGCCAATCCGAACCCGGCCGATCTGGGGAATCCGCAACCAGCGGTCCCCGTCCCGGGCGAATCCAAACCCGTCGCTACCCACCACCGCGCCCGGATGGAGCAGAACGCGCTTACCGACCTGGGTGCCATGGCATAGGGTTACCCGGGCCAGCAGGCGGCTATCCTCCCCAATCTGACAATCCGCACCGATCACGCAGGCCGGACCCACGAACACGCGCGCCTCGATACTAGCCCCGGATTCAACCACTGCGCCGGGGCCGATCCAGGCGCTTGGATCGATACGCGCATCCGGTGCCACCACCGCGCTGGCATGGATGCCCCCCCGTACCTGGGGGTCCGGGTGAAATAGGCGTGCCGCCTTGGCAAACACTAAATAAGGTTCCCGGCACACCAAGGCCGCCACGCCGCTCGGGCAGTCAGGCACGGATTCTGGGCTGAGCACCACGGCGCCAGCCTGGGTATTCGCCAACTGGCTGCGATATTTGGGATTGGCGAAGAAGGTCAGCGCGTCTGGCCCCCCCTCTTCCAAGGTCGCCACCCGCCGGATGGTGCGACCCGCTTCCCCCCGCAATTGCACCGCCAGACGAGCGGCCAATTCCCCAAGGGTGAAGGAGACATTGGCGACCATAGAGCTAACGGGCGCCGAATTTATTCTTCAAGCGCGTGAGGACCTTTTCGGAAATATCCACCTGACCGCTGTGATAGGCCACGCCATCCGTGATGATCAGGTCAAAGCCTTCTTCCTTGCCCAGTTCCTTGACCACCTCATCCACTTGGCGCATCAGCTTGCCCCGTTCCTCATTCTTGCGTAGCGAGATTTCTTCCCGGTATTCATCCTGGGAGTTCTTGAGCTCGCGACGCTTTTGGGAAATTTCCCGCTCTAATTTCTTGGCTTCGGATTCGCTCATGCCGCTGGTTTCCCGGCCCAGCAACCGCTCCTCCAACTTCTTCACTTGATCGGCCTTGCCACGCAGGTCGCCCTCGCGTCGCGCCAAGTCCTGCTGGAGACCCTTGCTGGCCGCCGCGTACTGGGGAGATTCTTCTGCGACCCGGATCAGGTCGAGATAACCGACCTTGGTCTGGGCCAGCCCAGCGCCTGGAACGACCCATCCCATCAATAGGATCCCGCCAAGAAGAATCTCTTTCACGATTTTTCTCCTTTTTTGGTTGGAATCCAACCGGACCAGAAAATCACCCCAGGCCGGACAGAGGGCCTGCCACCGGAATCCCGTCTGGTGGAGGACCGGCCAGGGAGCAACCTGGAGGCGACGCCAACCTAGAATTGAGTTCCCAGGCTAAACTGGAAGATCTCATCCTCGTCCCCTTCCTTCTGGTTGATTGGTTGGGCCAGACTCACGGTGAGGGAGCCCAGGGGCGAGATCCAGGTAGCCGCCACGCCGGCGGAATAGCGTAGATCCGCCCAGTCGAAGCCGACCGACTCCCTGCTGGTATCACCCTCGGTCGCCCAGACGTTGCCGGCGTCCACGAAGGCGCTGAAGCGGGTGGTCTTTTCAAACTGACCACTCAATAGGGGCGGGAAAATGAGTTCCAGGTTGCCGACCAACTTGAGATTACCGCCGATGGGATCCGATTCGGGATCACTGGTCTCCCGAGGACCTAGGGTATTGTCCTTGAAGCCGCGCACGGTTTTCGAACCACCCGCAAAGAAGTTTTCAAAGAAGGGCAACTCATCCTGATCCCCCAACCCATTGCCATAGCCCAGGTTGGCGCCCATCAAGAGGACGAATTTCCCACCCAGAGGGAAATATTGTTGATGACGATAGTTCAAGCGGTAAAACGCCAGATCACCCAGCCCCAATGGGGAGGACACGGTCATGGACGCCGTTTGCTGGCCGCCATAGGTCGGCAGGGTCGCGGAATCCCGGCTATCGCGCTTCCAATCCAGGGTAATGCGCAGATCATTGAAGATGTCGCCATTGGCATCCACGAAATCCTTGGCCACCACGGATTCCTGGGGTCGCAGCTTGGTAAACACATAGCCGAACTCCAGGCCGACCCGGCTGGTATCCGTGATCGGCAAGCCAAAGTTGACGCTGGCATTACCCACGTCGGTGAGGTAGTCGATGCTGTTCAGCTCCGAATAATCGGTGCGCTGATAGCTGAGATTAAATCCCCGGCTGATGCCATCAATGGTGTAATAAGGATTGGTATAGCCCACCCGATAGATGGTGTTGGAACTGGAGGTATTGAAGGCCAGGGATACCCGTTTGCCGGTACCCAGGAAATTGTTTTGGGTAATGGAGGTGCTGAACAACACGCCTTCCGACTGGGAATAGCCGACACCGGCCAGGAAGTTGCCCGCTGGCTTCTCCTTCACCGACACCTTCACATCCACTTCGTCCGCAGACCCGGCCACCGCTGGCGTCTCGATGTTGACCTCATCGAAGAAGCCCAGCCGCTGCAAGCGCTCCCGTGAGCGCTTGATGAGATCCGTGGAGAACCAGGCAGACTCCAACTGGCGCATTTCCCGGCGCAACACTTCGTCGCGGGTGCGGGTGTTGCCCTTGATTTCCACCCGCCGCACATACACGCGCTTACCTGGATCCACGAAGAAGGTGATGCCGACCTGTTTGTTTTCCTTGTCGATATCTGGAATGCTATTAATATTGGCGAAGGCGTAGCCCTGGTTACCCAGCGCCATGCCAATGCGCTCCGCGCTTTCCGTCACCGCCTTGCGCGAGAACACGTCGCCCCGGCGCAAATGCACCATGGAGAAAAGGTCTTCTTTAGGCACCACCAAGTCGCCAGCCAATTTGATGTCGTTGAGGGTGTAGACCTCCCCTTCCTTGATGACCACCGTGATGAAGATGTCCTTCTTATCTGGCGTGATGGATACCTGGGTGGATTCGATCTCGAAATTGACATAGCCCCGGTCCAGATAGTAGGAGCGGAGCGTTTCCAAGTCGGCGGATAGCTTTTGCTTGGAATACTGATCATTCTTAGTGAATGCGGAAAGCCAGCCGCCGGTGCCCAACTGGAAGTTGTCCAGCAGATCGTCCTTGTCAAAGGCGGACGCGCCGATGATATTGATTTGCTTGATGCGCGCCGCAACACCCTCAGAAATGTCGATCTTGATGCCGACGCGATTCCGCTCCAGGGGCGACACGGTGGAGGTCAACTCCATGGCGTACTTACCCCGGGCCAGATATTGGCGGCGCAATTCCTGCTCAATCTTGTCCAGGATCGAGCGATTGAAAACCCGCCCCTCCGCCATGCCGATGTCCTTGAGGGCCTTATTCAAATCCTCGGTGGAGATTTCCTTATTACCGGTGATTTCGACACTACCGATAGCGGGCCGTTCCTGAACTTGGATGACCAGGACGTTCCCTTCCTGTTGAACCTGGACATCCGTGAAGAAGCCCGTTTTATAGAGGGCGCGCACGATTTTCGGAGGGTCGTCGGCGCCCAATTTATCGCCAACCTTGACCGGAAGATAGTTGAACAGGGTACCGGCCGAAATCCGTTGCAGGCCATCCACACGGATGTCTCGAATTTCAAATCCCGCCGCCCAGGTTAGGGAGGTCAGCAGCATCCAGGCCCCGATAACAGAGAAAATCTTTGTTCTTGATACCATGGCTTCCTACTAGGGCCTACAGGTTTATCAAAACGCTGGCGCGCAAGCCGAGCGATAGCAACCTAGTATAAGAGATCGATCCAAACTATCCCAGCCATCGGGTTATATCGACGTAAAACGCCAGCAACATGAGGGTCAGCAATACCGCCATACCCACTCGTTGGCTGTGCATGAGAACCTGTTCCGATGGGGGCGATCCCTTGACCGCCTCCACCAAAAAGAACAACAGGTGTCCCCCGTCCAACACGGGAATAGGCAATAGATTGAGCACGCCCAAGCTGATACTGACCACGGCTAGGAATTTGATGAAGGCACTGACGCCATGGCTGGCTGACTTGCCGGCGGATTCGGCGATAGAAATGGGCCCCCCCAAATTGTCGATGGACGCCCGGCCAATCAACAGGCGCCCCAGCACCCGCAAGGTCACCAGCGACAAGTCCTGGGTCTGGTCCAGGGCCGCCACCAGGCCATCGAGGGGACCCAGGCGCACCTCGGCCCGATATTCCTCCCCGAGGTTGGCGGGGATCAGGGGCGCGGCGCCGATCTTGCCCACCGGAGGCGGCCCGCCCTCCCCGCGTGGCACCACGGCAATCCGCAGGCTCTGACCGCCCCGGTTGATGTCCAATTCGATGGTTTGTTCGGGGCGGCTGGAAACATGCTCAATGACGTCCTGCCAACTCGAGAGGCGCTTGCCATCCGCGCCATCGATGCGGTCACCGGCCTGCAAACCCGCCGCTTCCGCCGGCTTACCCCGCAGCACCTGCCCGATCACCGGCGGTACCTGGGTCAATGACGCCCGGGCCGGCGTCAAGCCGACCTGCTTGAGCAGATTGGCGTCGCCGGACAGGCGGCCCAAGGTTTCCCCGTCCAGCCAGCGGGTCAGTTCAGTTTCCTTGGCGTCCCGCACCCGAACTGCCACTTCCCGGCCGTCCAGGGACTCGGCCAGTAAGGCAAACACCACCATTTCCATGCTGGGGGTAGCGCGATTGCCCACCGCCAGGATTTCGTCTCCTGGCCGAAAGCCGGCCTGGTCCGCCACCGAACCGGCCGACACCGACCCCACTAGGGCGCGACTGCCCACGTCGCCGGTGACAAATACCCACCAGAAGGCAATTACGGCGAAGATCAGATTGGCCAGGGGGCCCGCCACCACGATCAGGGAGCGCTTCCACAGGGGCTGGCGATTGAACGCCTGGGGCAACAGGTGCTCCGCCACCGGCTCCTCCCGTTCGTCCAGCATTTTCACGTAGCCGCCAAGGGGGATCGCTGCCAATACGTATTCGGTGCCGCTTTTAGGTCCCACCCGGCTCCACAGGGGGCGTCCGAAGCCGATGGAGAACCGCAGCACCTTCACACCCAGGCGCCGGGCCACCCAGAAATGCCCCCATTCATGGACGCTGATGAGGATCGCCAAGGCGATCAAGAACGAGGCAAGGGTCAGAGGAAGTGAATCCATGGGGCTTTCCGCACAAACACCGGTTGAGTCAGTTTAACCCAGCGACTGGGTAGGACGCGCCGCTGGCACCCGGAGAGTTGGCTTGCCGGGTGTTAGGCCGAGATGGGGTAACGATGGTTAGACGCAAGAGCGCAATGCTTGTTCCGCGATGGTCCGGGCAGCCTGGTCGGTTGCCAGCAGCAGATCCAAGTCCTCCACCGCCCGAGGGGACATTCGGTCAAGGGTAGTGGCCACCACCGGAGCGATTTGGCTGAAGCGGATGCGGCCGTCCAAAAAGGCGCTTACCGCCACCTCATTGGCGGCGTTGAGGATGGCCGGGGCAGTTCCCCCCGCGTTCAGGGCGGCATAGGCCAGGTCCAGGCAGGGAAACCGCCGGGTATCCGGCAAGCTGAATTCCAGCTTGGCGACCTGGGCCAAATCCAGGTCCACCACCCCGGACGACATCCGCTCCGGCCAGGCGAGGGCGTGGGCGATGGGCGTGCGCATGTCCGGGTTACCCAGTTGTGCCAGCAGGGAACCGTCCCGGTACTGGACCAGGGAATGAATCAGGCTCTGGGGATGGATCAGCACTTCCACCTGATCCGGCCGGGCGCCGAATAGCCAACAGGCCTCGATGACCTCCAATCCCTTGTTCATCATGGTCGCGGAATCGACCGAGATTTTGCGCCCCATTTCCCAGTTGGGATGGGCGCAGGCCTGCTCCGGGGTCACGTCCGCCAACTGGTCCAGGGGCGTATCCCGAAACGGCCCGCCGGAGGCGGTCAGGATGATGCGGTTGACGCCTACTGGCTCCAGCCCCCGGTTGAAATCCGCCGGCAGACATTGAAAGAGCGCATTGTGCTCGCTATCGATGGGCAACAGGGTGGCGCCGGCGCGACGGGCCGTGTCCATGAACAGGGAACCGGCCATGACCAGGGCTTCCTTGTTGGCCAGCAACACCCGTTTTCCAGCCCGCGCCGCCGCCAGGGTCGGCAGCAGGCCGGCGGCGCCAACGATGGCGGCCATGACATAATCCACGTCCGCCCGGCTGGCGGCCTCCGTCAAACCCTCTACCCCCGCCAGCACCTGGATATCTAGACGATCAGCCGCCAGCCGATCCTCCAGCGCGCGGGCGGCGTCCGGGTCCGCCATGACCGCCAGGCGGGGACGAAAGCGCCGGCATTGGGCCTCCAGTTGCTCCAGGTCCCGGTGGGCGGTCAGGGCCACCACCTGAAAGCGGGACGGATGCCGGGACAACACATCCAAGGTGGACACGCCGATGGAACCGGTGGAACCAAGAACCGTGACGCCGATCATTCCATTACCCCACCAGCCACCACCAACCCAAGGCAAATACCGGCGTCGCCGCCAGCAGACTGTCGATGCGGTCCAACATGCCGCCGTGGCCAGGCAGCAGGGCACCGCTGTCCTTCAAGCCCCGGCGCCGCTTGAGCAGGCTTTCGTACAGATCGCCGACGATGGAAATCACCACGGTCAGCACCGCCAAGCCCAGAACACCGAGTTGTTGCGCCAAAGACAGATCCGGATAGGCTCGGGCCAATAAACCGCCCCACAGCAGGGCGCCGGCTAGGGCACCGTAGACTCCGGCCCAGGTCTTGCCTGGGCTAACCTGGGGTGCCAATTTGCTCCGGCCCCAGCGACGGCCGGCGAAGTAGGCGCCGCTGTCCGCGACCCACACCAACGTCAGGAGGAATAGTACCAGCCAGGGACCCTGGTCCAGATCCCGCAGCCAAATCAGCGCGACCCAGCCCCAGGTGAGCACCAGCACCCCGGCCAAGGCGGTGTCCAGACTGCGGCCAGCCGCCGGGGAAACGGTGGTGATGGTCAGAATGACGCCGGTGATACCCAGCCACCAAAGCACGGCCGGCGCCACCAGCAACCAAGGGTCCAGACCGCTGGCCAGGGCCCAGCCGGCCAGGCCTTGCAACATGGCGATACCCAGTACCAGACCCAGGCGCTCCCAACGGGAATCCAGCCCCGCCAGAGCCGCCCATTCCAGTGCCCCCAGCAGCAGCAGCGCCGCCAGCGCCAGCTCGAAACCAATCCTGGGCAGCCAAAGATCTCCGGCAATCACCAGGGGCGCCAGAATCATCGCCGTGACTACTCGCCAAGCCAAGGGCCCCATGTCAGCCTCCTGGAGCACCAGCCACCTGGTCCCCGGTCTTGCCGAAACGGCGTTGACGTCGGGCAAAATCGGCCAGGGCGGCATCAAAATCCTCGGCGGAAAACTCTGGCCAAAGGCGCTCGGAAAAATAGAGTTCGGAATAGGCTGCTTGCCACAAGAGGAAATTGCTGATGCGCTGTTCGCCACCGGTGCGAATGAACAGATCCGGATCCGGCTGATCCACGAAGGACAAGCGGCTGGCCAGCAGTTCCTCACTGATGGCGTTCGGCTCCAGACGACCAGCCCGCACGTCTGCCGCCAGCGCCCGGGCTGCTTGGGCGATGTCCCAGCGGCCGCCATAATTGGCGGCGATTTGCAGCACCAGGGAGCGGTTGCCGGCGGTCAGTTGCTCGGCTTCTTGGATGCGCCGCTGCAAGGCATCCGAAAAGGCGCTCCGCTCACCAATAATGCGCAGCCGCACGCCGCTCTTATGCAGGCGCTTGATTTCGCCCCGCAGCACGTTCATGAACAGGGACATGAGCATCTGCACTTCTTGGCGGGGCCGGCCCCAATTCTCGCTGCTGAAGGCAAACAGGGTCAGAACTTGTACCCCGCGCTTGACGCTCTGTTCCACCACCATGCGTACCGTCTTGACCCCGGCTCGATGGCCGGCGTGCCGGGGAAGATGGTGGTTTTCCGCCCATCGGCCGTTGCCATCCATGATGATGGCCACATGACGGGGAATGCGATTTGACTCCAGCGGGTCCGCTGGCTGGCGAGGGAGGCCGTCCTGGCCTGATTGATCCTGGCTCGACATGACCGGTGGTTCCGCCGATCAGAGGGCCATCAAGTCCTTTTCCTTTTCTTCTAAGACCTTATCCAAATCCTTGATAGCGTCATCGGTTAACTGCTGGACCCCTTCCAAACCGCGCCGCTCGCCGTCCTCGGAAATGAGCTTTTCCTTGACCGCTTCTTTAAGCTCGCTGTTGGCGTCCCGGCGAATATTGCGAATCGCCACCCGCGCCTGCTCGGCCTCGTGGCGCACCACCCGGATCAAATCCCGGCGCCGTTCCTCGGTGAGGGGCGGCAGGGGCACCCGGATCAGGTTGCCGGAGGTGGAAGGATTGAGGCCCAGGTCGGAACTGGTGATGGCTTTCTCCACCGCCTTGACCATGTTTTGCTCCCAGGGCGCCACGGTCAGGGTGCGGGCATCCTCCACGTTGATGCTGGCCACTTGGCGCAACGGCACGTCCTGCCCGTAATAATTGACATGGACATGATCCAATAACGAGGGATGGGCGCGGCCGGTACGGATCTTGGCCAGATCCAGCACCAGATTTTCCACCGTCTTACCCATGCGGGTCTTGGCGTCCTTCTTGATGTCGTCGATCATTTCACTCACCCGGTTCAACCAGAGTCCCGATCGAGTCTCCTTGCACCAGTCGCAGCAAGGCCCCTTCCTGATGGATGTTCAACACCCGTAGCGGCAGCCGATGATCCCGGCACAGCACCAGGGCGGTGGCATCCATCACCTGGAGACCTTCGCGAATGGCCTGGTCATAACTCAGCCGGGGGTAGAATAGCGCATCCGCCACCTTGACCGGATCGGCGGAATAGATGCCGTCCACCTTGGTCGCCTTGACCAGCAAATCCGCGCCAATTTCCACCGCCCGCAGACTGGCTGCCGTGTCCGTGGTAAAAAAGGGATTACCGGTACCGGCGGCGAACAGCACCACCTGACCCTGTTGCAACGCCGCGTTGGCAGCTCCCTGGCTAAAGGACTCGCACACCTGGGGCATGGCCAGGGCGGACATGACCCGCGCCGGCACGCCGATCCGTTCCAGGGCGTCCCGCATGGCCAGGGCATTCATGACCGTGCCCAGCATGCCCATCTGGTCACCGGTGACCCGGCCCAGACCCACTTCCGCCAGTCCGGCGCCCCGAAAAATGTTGCCGCCACCGATCACCAGACCCACCTGAACCCCGGCGCTGACCAGCGTCCCAATCTCGGCCGCCTGGCGCGCCAGGGTTCCGGGGTCGATACCGAAACGGCCCGGGCCCATAAGGGCCTCACCGCTCAGCTTGAGCAGGATGCGCCGATAACGCAGCCCAGCCATGCCCGCTCCTAATCCGCGGAACGGACTTGGGCGGCAACCTCCTCCGCAAAGTTGCTCTCTTTTTTTTCGATGCCCTCGCCCAACTCGTAGCGCTTGAAGCGCACCACTCGGGCACCCGCTTGCTTGAGCAGGTCGCCGACCCGGGTTTCCGGATCCTTGACGAAGGGCTGGCCCACCAGGGTCACCTCTTCCAGATATTTGCGAATCCGGCCTTCTACCATCTTGTCCACGATGTTGGCGGGCTTGCCGCTTTCCAGGGCCTGGGCCTTGAAGATGTCCTTTTCCTTTTCCAGGTCCGCCACCGGCACGTCCGCCTCGGCGACGCACACCGGATTGCTGGCAGCGATGTGCATGGCCAGGTCCTTGCCCAGGGCTTCCGATCCGCCCGCCACTTCCAAGACCACCCCAATCCGGGTGCCGTGCCGGTAGCTGAACAGGGCGCCCTCGCCTGCGTCAAGGCGCTCGAAACGGCGCACATTGATGTTTTCGCCCAACTTGGCGATCAAAGCCTCGCGACCGTCCTTGACGCTGCCGGATCCCCCAGCGAGGGGCTGATCCAACAGGGCTTCCACGTCGGCAGCGCCACCGGCCAGGACCTGGGCCGCCACCCCGTCCGCAAACGCGCCGAAATTGGCGTCCTTGGCCACGAAGTCGGTTTCGCAGTTCACTTCCACCAACACCGCCCGGGAACCCTCCTGCTTGATCAGGACCAGGCCCTCGGCGGCGATACGGCCCGCCTTCTTGGCGGCCTTGGCCTGGCCGGACTTACGCATCGATTCGATGGCGGCCTCGATGTCGCCGTTGGTCTCCACCAGGGCTTTCTTGCATTCCATCATGCCCGAGCCGGTACGCTCACGCAGTTCCTTGACCATACCTGCGGTAATCGTCATCTGTAACACCTCACGCTGAAATCTGTCATGGAACAGCCGCCGGTGGCAATCGCACGCCGGCGGCTGACAACCCCTAGCAGTGGCTCGGTCGAGTTACGCCTGCGGTCTAGGGCGACACGCAAGCGCCACCACGAGACTGGGCTATTCCTGGCTTTCCTCGACCTCGACGAATTCGTCTTGGGTGCCGCCCGCGACCTGACCAGCCACGGCGCGACCTTCCAGGACCGCCGCCGACATGCCCTGCGCATAGAGCTGCACGGCACGGATGGAGTCGTCATTGCCGGGAATCACATAGTCCACGCCGGCGGGATCATTGTTGGTATCCACCACGCCGATGACCGGGATACCCAACTTCCTGGCCTCGCTGACTGCGATCTTTTCATGACCCACGTCGACAATGAACATGGCGTCCGGGATATTGGCCATGTCCTTGATACCGCCGAGACCCAACTCCAGCTTGTCCAATTCCCGGCGCAGACCCAGGGCCTCGCGCTTGGAGTGGCGCTCGATGGTGCCGTCCTGGAACATGGCATCCAGTTCGTGCAACCGCTTGATGGATTGACGAATGGTCTTGAAATTGGTGAGCATGCCACCTAGCCAGCGATGATTGACGTAGGGCATGCCGCAGCGGGCCGCCTCGGTTTTCATCACCTCCTGGGCGGAGCGCTTGGTCCCCACGAACAGGACGCGGCCACCGTTGGACGCCAACTTACCGACAAAATTGACGGCATCGTTGAACAGGGGCAGCGACTTCTCCAGATTGATGATATGAATCCGGTTACGCTCGCCGAAGATATAGTTGGCCATCTTCGGGTTCCAGTACCGGGTTTGATGGCCGAAATGCACGCCAGCCTCAAGCATCTGGCGCATGGTCACGTCTCCCATGGGAGTGTCTCCTCAAATATGACGGGTTGTGCCTCCACGCACCCCATGGGACAACCCCGCCACCCTCGGTCGCATAGCCTCGGATGGGGGGCACCCGGCCCCACGTGTCGGTGCGTGTGCGGAGTTTGGACGGACCCAGAACTGGGATCGTCCCTTTAGCGGCCGGCCCCGGCATTCCGGAGCCAACTGCGGGGCCGCGACCCGGAGCCCAGTCCGAATTCCGCGACCCTGCCGACCATTTGCGATACGGCGGCGCGTTTTATACCATGCTTCGTTTGCCACGACAAACCCACCTCATGATTCCAGGCGTTAACCGCGCTGAGGGGGCTCGCGGCGGCGGCGCGCCACCGGGACGAGCCCTTGGATTAGCCTTAAGCGGTTGAAATGCAGAAACATGCCTATTTCCTTTCGAGCCCTGGGGGACGGCCTGGGCGATGCCTGCGGTCCCCTGCCCCCCGCAACCGACCGCAGGCCGGTCCTAGGTAGAATTAGATGAGCATTTCCATCAAATCCCCCTATGAAATCGCCAAGATGCGGGTCGCCGGGCGCCTGGCCGCCGAGGTTTTGGAGATGATCGCCCCCCACGTGATCCCAGGCGTGACCACCGACGAATTGGATCGGCGCTGCCATGACTACATCGTGAACGAGCAGCAGGCCACGCCAGCGCCCCTCAATTACCGGGGCTTTCCCCGCTCCATCTGCACCTCGGTCAACCACCAGGTTTGCCACGGCATACCAGGAAATAAACGCCTCAAAAAGGGGGATATCCTGAACGTGGATATCACCGTCATCAAGGACGGCTTCCACGGCGATACCAGCATGATGTTCATTCTGGGCGAGGGCTCGGTGCAAGCCCAGCGGCTGGTGCGCCTGACCCAGGAGGCTATGTTGATCGGCATCGATCAGATTCGTCCCGGCGGCCGGATTGGCGACATCGGCCACGCGATTCAGACCTTCGTGGAGCGCAATGGCTATTCGGTGGTACGGGAATACTGTGGCCACGGCATCGGCCGGGAGTTTCACGAGGAACCCCAAATCCTGCATTACGGACTTCCCGGCACCGGCCCGGAAATGCTACCGGGCATGTGCTTCACCGTGGAGCCCATGGTCAATGCTGGCCAACGGCAAGTGAAGCTATTGCCGGACAATTGGACTGTGGTCACCAAAGACCGCAGCCTGTCCGCCCAATGGGAACACACCGTCCTGGTCACGGAAACCGGGTACGACATCCTGACCTTGCGCCGCGAGGAAATGACCGAGCCCCAAACCCCATGAACGCTCTATCCCCCCTGGATCAGGAAAGACTAGACGAGTTACTGGGCGGCGTGGCCCTGGATGTCACCGCGTTCCGGGGGGTGCTCACGGAGGGTCGGCAACGGTTGGACGAGGCCTTCGACCGGGGAGAGTCGGTGGCGGATTTGGTGGCCAGTCGCGGCGCCCTAGTGGATCAGGTGCTGCGCCGAATTTGGTCGATCCTGTTCCCCCCCGATGCCGATGCCGCCCTGGTGGCGGTGGGAGGCTACGGCCGGGGCGAAATGCATCCCGGTTCCGACGTGGACATCATGATCCTGGTGGAGGAGACCCACCTGGAACCCCTCAAGGACCCCATCGAACGGCTGGTGCAATTCCTGTTTGACCTGCGCCTGGACATCGGCCACAGCGTGCGCACCTTGGACGACTGTGTACGGGAATCGCGCCGGGACGTCACCGTCATCACCAATCTCATGGAAGCTCGCTTCTTGGCGGGGGCCGAAACCCTGTTCGAAACCATGCGTCAAGCCCTGGATCCGCCGGCTTTATGGCCCAGCGACCTGTTCTTCGAGGCCAAATGGGAGGAGCAGCAGCGCCGCTGGGAGAAATTCGGCGATACGGCCTACCGCCTGGAACCCAACGTCAAGGAAAGCCCCGGTGGCCTCCGGGACATCCAGACCATCGTGTGGGTGTGCATGCGCCATTTCCACACCCGCACCCTCCATGAATTAGTGGAACGGGAATTCATCAATGAGGACGAATACCAGACCTTGATTGAGGGCCAACAGCTGCTGTGGCGCATCCGCTACGCCCTACACCGGCTGGCGGGACGGCGCGAGGATCGGCTTTTGTTCGACTTCCAGCGCACGCTGGCGGACCAATTTGGCTACCAAGACCTGGAACACGATTTGGCGGTCGAGCAGTTTATGCAGGTCTATTACCGTACCGTGACCGAACTGAGTCGCTTGAACGAAATGCTGCTGCAACTCTTTCAGGAAATCATCATCCTCAAAAGCCGGTTAACTCCGCCGATTCGGATCAACCTACGTTTCCAATCCCACAGCGGATACCTGGAAACGGTGGATGAGCGGGTTTTCAGGCGCTACCCAACCGCCATGTTGGAACTCTTTCACCTGCTGGAAACCCATCCGGAACTGAAGGGTGTGCGGGCCAGCACCATCCGCCAGATTCGCGCCCACCGGCACCTGATCGATGACCGGGTGCGTCGGGACATTCGCGCCCGCAGCCTGTTCATGGAAATTCTGCGGGCACCCACCGGCGTGACCCAGGCGGTGCGGCGCATGAACAGTTACGGCGTCCTGGCCGCCTACCTACCCATCTTCGCCAACATCGTGGGGCGCATGCAGTACGACCTGTTCCACGTTTACACGGTGGACGCCCATACCCTGTTCGTGCTGCGCAACCTGCGCCGATTTCTCAATCCGGAACACGACCACGAATTTCCCCTGGCCAGCAGCATCATCCACACCATCCCCAAGATCGAACTCCTGTTGCTGGCCGGGCTGTTCCATGACATCGCCAAGGGACGACGCGGGGATCACTCCCGGCTCGGCGCCCAGGACGCCCGCACCTTTTGCCGGCAACACGATCTCAGCGAGTTCGACACCAACCTGGTCACATGGTTAGTAGAAAAACACCTGCTCCTGTCCATGACCGCCCAGCGCCAGGATTTGTCCGATCCCCAGGTAATCCAGCGCTTCGCCGCTGAGGTGGGGGATACGATTCGGCTCGACTACCTCTATTTGCTGACGCTAGCCGACGTGCGCGCCACTGATCCAGCGCGCTGGAACTCTTGGAAAGATTCCATTTTCGCGGAGCTTTACCACGCTTCCCGTAAGGCCCTGATGCGGGGACTGGACAATCCCCAAGCCCAGCATGAACTGGTCCGGGAAAAGCGCGTTGAAGCGCGTCGGCTCCTGGAGTTGGAAAGCATCGATCCGGACCAGGGCGAACGGGTATGGAGCCACTACAGCCAGGATTTCTTCCTGCACAACTCCACCCAGGAAATCGCCGCCCAAACCCGGTTCATCCTGGAAACCCAGGACCGGGACCTTCCCAAGGTCAGGGTATTGCCCAAGACCAACCGGGGCTGCACCGCTATTCTGCTGTTAAGCCGGGACCAGGAAAACCTTTTTGCCCGCTCGTCGGCCCTGTTGGACCAACTGAACCTAAACATTCTGGACGCCCGCATCATGACCTCCGACGAGAGCAAGGCCATGAACTTCTACCAAGTCCTGGAGCACGACGGGACACCCGTCTCCTACAGCGGACGGCGCCGGGAAATCGTCAAGGTGATGGAACGAGGCATCCGCCAACCCACGCCAGAATTGCCCCGGGTCAACCGCCGTCTCACCCGGGTCGCCAAGCTGTTTGCCACCCAGACCCTGATCGACTTCCTCGCTGACGACACCAACAATCGCACCATCCTACGCCTGGTCACCGGGGACCGGCCCGGCCTGCTCGCAGACATCGGCAGCGCCTTTTCAAGCTGCCGGATCCGTTTACACAACGCCAAGATCGCCACGGTGGGTACTGCCGTGGAAGATATTTTCTTCATCACCAATCAGGACGAACAACCGGTTAAGGACCCTAAGCAATTGGAATGCCTGCGCCATACCCTGATGCAACGCATCCAAAACGGCAGTCAAGCACCCGATTGACGGACATCAGACCTAGAGTAGATAATTATCAGTTAATATTTCTCGTTGCTTATTTTCTAATCCGCTCGCTTCAGGCAACACCGGTGCCGCTTGCGCGAGCGAACGAAATTTTCCCGATGGATCTTATCAGGCGCGAAATTGGTGCGGACTTCCTCCCCATCCCTGCTTGCGGCGGTCCTCTGGCTGGTCTTGGCGCCGGTGTGCCTAGCTGATCCGTCCTCCGCTACCACCACGCCCCTGCCCTCCGACCCGGATTGCCCCCCCTGGCTTAGGGAGGTTCGCGCCCAGCGCGAAGCCTGGGAGGCCCAGCGGAACAGCGTCCAGCAAGAGGCAGCCTCACCAACGGCCGCGACCGGCCCCGGATCCGACCCATTCCAAGCCACACCGGTCGATGCTCGCGCCACCGGCAAACCTCCACCAGCCTCGGAACCCTACGCTCGCGACTGGCGGGATCACCGCAAGGACAGTGAAGCGCGCCGCGAAGCACGCCGCCAAGCCATGGAAAAACAGCGAGAAGAGCGGGAACGGATGCGGGACGCCTATCCGCCGTTCGGTTGGGACAACCCTTGGTATTATCGGGGCTACTAACAATTCACCCTGCCGAACCCCATCCAACGATCATTCCAGGCTCAATTCGAGAAATCACCTATGGCCATCGCAATCACCCTGCACCTGTTCGGCGTACTCCTGTGGGTCGGCGGAATGCTATTTGTCCATTTCCAGTTGCGTCCAGCTGTGGCAGAGGTCTTGGACCCGCCCCAGCGCCTGCGGTTGTGGGTAAGCCTGTTCGGGCGCTTTTTCCCTTGGGTCTGGGTCGCCATCCTGACTATCCTCGGCACCGGTCTTTGGGCTGTATTCGCAGTGTTCGGCGGCTTTTCCCGGATTTCCCCGGCCATTCATCTCATGCTGGGTAGCGGTTTCATCATGTTGGGGGTGTTCGCATACATTTTTTTCGCACCCTTCCAGCACTTACGGATAGCTGTGGCGGACCAGGACTGGTCAACCGGTGGCCGTGCTATGGGTCGTATCCGGGTCCTCATGAGTACCAACCTCATTTTCGGGCTGGTGAACACGGCACTTGGGGTTATGAGTCGTTATATCGCCATATGAACCTCCTCTAGCCGATGCCCCTGGTCGGTAGGCTCACCGGGTAGCGGCCAACCGTTATATCCGGTGGCTGGCGACTGCTTCCTCCCAAGCTACTTCCTGTTTCTGCATAAAACTCATCGCGTTGTTGATGCGAGACGACCTACAGGTCTGAGGTGGATCCCTTAGGCTAGACAGGCCTCCACCACGCGCGCTCTGAAGTCAGGCTAATGCCGGCGGGGCCCACCTCTTCTCCCCACCGTTCTACACCTGTCTCGTATACAGAGTGTCCATCCTCCAATTGAGTGGACACTTATCTTCAAGGTCCCTGGGCACCCTCATCAAGGTGGCGCGGCGGACGCCCACAAAAAAGCCGGGACACGCCCGGCTTTTGCTATCCGCCTACCTTTCTCATCCCGCGACGCCGGGGTCGGGCACTGCTGCCCGAGCCGGACGATCTACCAATTCAACGTAAGCCATCGGAGCAGCGTCACCAGATCTGAAGCCACATTTCATGATGCGCAGATAACCGCCTGGACGCTCCTTATAACGCGGCCCTAACTCATTGAACAGCTTCCCAACCGAATGATCGTCCCGTAGCCGGGCAAACGCCAGCCGACGATGAGCCACTGAATCTTCTTTTGCCAAAGTTATTAGTGGTTCGGCGACCCTACGTAGTTCCTTTGCTTTCGGCAAGGTCGTTTTAATCAACTCATGCAAAAACAAGGAATTCGCCATATTCTTGAACATGGCTTGCCGATGCGAACTGTTCCGGTTTAATTGCCGGCCTGACTTACGATGACGCATTTCCGCGGATCTCTCTCAACTTCTACTGGTATGCGGCCGATTAACCGCGGTAGTCTTCCAAACCTTCCGGCGGCCAATTTTCTAGTCGCATTCCCAACGACAAACCTCTGGTAGCCAACACATCCTTGATCTCTGTCAGCGATTTCTTCCCGAGGTTG
The DNA here is from genome assembly GCA_964538875.1 of uncultured Chromatiaceae bacterium. Classification (GTDB taxonomy): domain Bacteria; phylum Pseudomonadota; class Gammaproteobacteria; order Chromatiales; family Chromatiaceae; genus CAZIHO01. Next base: position 13,285 of record CAZIHO010000013.1, on the reverse strand, counting down.
GGAGTCTTCAATAACTCTACCTCGGTCCTTTGAATCAAATCGCCAATGACGTAGATATTTTCCGCCTTCAGGCAATTCGCCGAACGAACGGTCAATTCCAAATCATCGACTGGCCGCAACAGCAAGGGGTCAGGCATCGGCTTCGAAGCGACCGGCAAAGGCTGCGGGGCAGATTCCCCCTCAAGGTCGACGAATACGGATAGTTGCTCCCGAAGGATCGCCGCCGCACGCCGGATCGCCTCTTCTGGATCGATGGTACCGTTGGTTTCCAAATCGATCACCAATCGATCCAGGTCCGTGCGCTGCTCAACCCTCGCGGCTTCCACTTCGTAGGAAACACGCTTAATAGGGCTGAAAGAAGCGTCTAATTGCAACTTCCCTATCGGCCGATCTTCCGTCGAACCACTTTCCCTAAGGGACGTTGGTTGATACCCCCTGCCCCTCGTGATATTCAAGGTCATCGACAACTCACCGTCGCCGGTGATATGGGCAATCACATGGTCCGGGTTAGCAATTTCAACGTCATGGTCCAGTGTTATGTCCCGCGCCAAAACTGGTCCACTTCCCTTTTTACTCAGGGTTAGCGTCGCCTGCTCCCTGGCATGTAAGCGAATCGCCAAATCCTTCAGATTCAGAAGAATCTCCAGCACGTCCTCTTGAACGCCTTCAATAGTGGTGTACTCATGCAGTACACCCTGAATCTCCACTTCCGTCACCGCGCAACCAGGCATCGAGGACAGTAAAATCCGCCTCAGCGCATTACCCAAGGTATGACCGAAGCCCCTTTCCAGGGGTTCCAACGAAATCTTCGCGTGAGTCGGAGCGTCTCCGACCTGATCGACCTTTACGACCCGTGGCCGCAGGAACTCTGTTACCGAGTCAGCCATGCATAGTCCTCTGGTCAGACCTTATCTGGAGTAAAGCTCCACAATTAGGTTTTCGTTAATATCGGCGGCAAGGTCGGCGCGATCTGGAATACGTTTGAACACGCCCTTCATCGCCTTGACATCAACCTCAACCCAATCCGCTAGCCCATATTGCTCGGCCAGCGCCAGCGCGCCCTGGACCCGTTGTTGCTTTTGGGCTGCGTCCCGAATTCGGATGACATCCTCGGCGGCTACCTGGTAGGAGGCAATATTGATCCTTTTGCCGTTTACCTCGACCGCACCATGGCTCACCAACTGTCTCGCCTCCGCCCTGGTCACGCCAAAACCCATCCGGTAAACCACATTATCCAGACGCAGTTCCAACATCCTCAGAAGATTTTCGCCGGTCGCACCCTTCATTTGCGCGGCTCTGGCGTAATAATTCCTGAATTGCTTTTCTAGCACACCGTAAATCCGGCGAAGCTTTTGCTTTTCCCGCAACTGTAGCCCGTAGTCCGAAATCCGACGACGCCGGTCCACTGTTTGCCCGGGCGTCTTTTCAGACTTACACTTTGATTCGTAGGAGCGCACCCGGCTCTTTAAGAGCAGGTCCGTCCCTTCTCGTCTGCTGAGTTTGCAGGTTGGGCCAAGATACCTTGCCATTTGTAAAACTACCCCCTAAACACGCCGCTTTTTCGGCGGACGGCAACCGTTGTGCGGAATCGGCGTCACATCCGAAATGCTGGTAATCTTAAATCCCGCGTTGTTAAGCGCGCGAACCGCCGACTCCCGCCCAGGACCTGGACCCTTGACGTTGACGTCTAGATTTTTCAGCCCGTATTCCTTTACTTTTTCGCCGACACGATCCGCCGCTACCTGAGCCGCGAATGGCGTACTTTTACGAGATCCTCTAAACCCAGAACCACCCGAGGTGGCCCAGGCAAGCGTATTCCCCTGCCTGTCGGTGATGGTAATAATCGTGTTATTAAAGGAAGCGTGGACATGGGCGACCCCATCGCTCACACTCTTTTTAACTTTCTTTTTGACGTTACGGCTAGCTGGTTTGGCCATTTCAAATCCTGGGTTATCGCTCTGATGCTCGCTTTTCCAATTTGTTAGCGCTTAATCGGACGCCGCGGTCCCTTGCGGGTACGAGCGTTAGTGCGCGTACGCTGCCCCCGCACAGGCAGGCCCCGGCGATGGCGTATGCCTCTATTGGTACCCAAATCCATCAGGCGTTTGATGTTCATGGACACCTCTCGCCGAAGATCTCCCTCCACCGAATATTTGGCAATCTCGGTGCGGATCGCGTCGATTTGCTCCTCCGATAGAGTCTGTACCTTGGCGGTGGGCTCAATCCCCGCATCGGCACAAATCTTACCGGCTCGGCTACGCCCTATGCCGTAGATCGAAGTCAGGGCAATTACCGCATGTTTGCGGTCGGGTACGTTGACACCTGCGATACGTGCCATCAGTCAGCTGCTCCTCAAGATACGTCGTCCGCGCGAATCAGGTTAAACGCACGATTTTACCTTAACGCCGGCTGGCGTCAAACAATTCCGGAGATCTTTTCAATCCTTACCCGGACGAAACCCGCAACGGGGGGATTTATCCTTGCCGTTGCTTATGGGTGGGATCTTTGCAAATAATCCGTAAAATCCCGTTACGATTTACGATTTTGCAATATCTACAGATCTTTTTGACCGAAGCCCTGACTTTCATAGCTGCTCTCGCTTTGCAAACTTTCTAGAAACACTTTTTGCCGGTTAACGCAGCAGACCGCTCGCAGGACCTTTCATGCTCGCTTTCCGCATCAAACCTTCGTATTGGTGGGACATCATATGGGCTTGGACCTGTGCCATGAAGTCCATGACCACCACCACGATAATCAAGAGGGAGGTACCCCCAAAATAAAAGGGTACATTCCAGCCAACCACTAAAAACTCAGGCAACAAGCATACCGCAGTGATGTAGATCGCCCCTGCAGTAGTCAATCGGGTCATGACCATATCAATATAGCGGCCAGTTTGTTCACCAGGTCTAATACCCGGAATAAAGGCGCCGGACCGCTTCAAATTGTCTGCAGTCTCCTTGGAATTAAACACCAAGGCAGTATAAAAGAAGCAAAAGAACACAATTGCTAGCGCATAGGACACCACATATATGGGTTCGCCAGGTGACAACTTGCTAGTAATATCGGTCAGCCACCGCATGTTCTCTGAACTTCCAAACCATTGTCCCAGTGTTCCTGGAAACAAAATAATGCTTGATGCGAATATCGGCGGAATAACACCCGACATATTCAGTTTTAGCGGCAAATGGGTGCTCTGCGCTTGAAACATCCGGCGCCCTTGTTGCCTACGCGCATAATTCACCGTGATTCGGCGCTGGCCCCGTTCTACGAATACCACGAACGCTGTCACCCCTATAGCCACCAAGAACAGTGCAACGACTGTTATGGCGTTCATCTCTCCGGTACGCACCAGTTCCAACGTGGCACCGATCGCCTGGGGCAACCCAGCGACAATTCCGGCAAAAATGATAAGTGATATTCCGTTCCCAATACCCCGTTCCGTGATCTGCTCCCCCAACCACATCAGAAACATGGTCCCCGTCACAAGAGACACCGTCGCCGTGAACACAAAACCAATGCCTTGCTGGGCGACGATAGAGGACCCACCCACGGTTTGGCTCTGCAACGCTATGGCAATACCCGTCGCTTGGAATAGCGCCAACCCAACAGTTCCATACCGGGTGTACTGAGTAATTTTTCGTCGGCCGGACTCACCCTCTTTTTTTAGCTGCTCCAACTGCGGAACCACCGTAGCCATCAGCTGAACGATGATCGACGCCGAGATGTAGGGCATTACACCCAAGGCGAACAGACTGGCCCGCATTAGGGCTCCACCCGAGAACATGTTGAACATGTCCAATATGGAACCTTGATTTTGTTCAAACAGCGCTGCCAGTGCGACCGGATTTACGCCAGGAACTGGTATAAAAGTTCCTATGCGGTAGACTAACAGCGCGAGCAGAGAAAACACCAGCCGCTGGCGCAACTCGGTTAGCTGCCCCATCCCCCCTATCGTACCGGCCAACGACGTGGCTTTATTTGCCATGACTTCCTCTGCTAAGGCCCAATGATTTTGGCTAGTCCGCGATGCTTCCGCCAGCAGCCTCAATGGCCGCCCGTGCGCCCGGAGTTACCTTGAGCCCCTCCACTTTCACTGCCTTGTCTAGTTTGCCCGAGGCAATCACCTTAGCGAGCTTGATTCGGTGGGATAAGATTCCAGCGATTTTGAGAGTTTCCAAATTGACCACTTCGGCGTCGACCCGCGCCAGTTCCCCCAAGCGGACCTCTGCCGAGAACGCAGCCTTATCAGACCGGAACCCGGCCTTAGGCAATCTCCGCTGCAAGGGCATCTGGCCGCCTTCGAACCCGACTTTATGAAAGCCCCCGGCCCGCGATTTCTGTCCCTTGTGCCCGCGCCCAGCAGTTTTCCCAGATCCGCTGCCAATACCCCGGCCAACCCGTTTGCGGTCTTGTTTACTTCCGGGTGCCGGTTGAAGGTTGTTCAAGCGCATGACCACTACTCCTCGACGCTGACCAAATAGGACACCCGGTTCACCATGCCACGCACGGATGGAGTGTCTTCTACTTCCACCGTTTGGTGCATGCGCCGCAAGCCGAGACCGCGTACGCAAGCTTTGTGGTTCGCTAGGCGCCCGTGAAAACTGCGCACCAGCGTGACTTTAAGCATCTTCTTGTCGGCCATGTCTTTACCCAAGGATCTCAGCAACCGTTTTGCCCCGCTTGGCCGCGACAAAAGCCGGATCAGCCATGCTATTCAGGGCGTTCATGGTGGCACGCACCACATTGATTGGGTTGTTAGTTCCAATACACTTGGCGAGCACATTTTGCACACCCACCACCTCGAAAATCGCCCGCATTGCACCGCCTGCGATAATTCCAGTACCATCGGATGCGGGTTGCATGTACACCTTCGCTGCACCGTGGTAGCCAATCTGGGCGTGTTGAACAGTAGTACCTTTCAACTTAACTTGAACCATGTTGCGCCGCGCCGCTTCCATCGCCTTCTGGATCGCTACTGGCACTTCCCGCGCCTTACCCGTCCCAAAACCGACTTTACCTTGGCCATCACCGACCACCGTGAGCGCGGCAAACCCAAACTGCCGCCCACCCTTAACCACCTTCGCCACCCGATTGACGGAGATCAGTTTCTCTACCAGGTCATCGCCTTCGGGCTTCGTGTTAAAAGTCGCCATCGGCCTATCCTCTAAAACTGAAGCCCATTCTCACGGGCGGAATCTGCTAACGCCTTGATGCGGCCATGATATCTAAACCCCGACCGGTCAAAGGCAACCTGTTCCACACCCGCAGCCTTGGCCCGTTCGGCAATAACCCGTCCCACCACCTCGGCGGCGTTTACATTGCCAAAGTGGCCTTTGATTTGAGCGCGAATTTCTTGTTCCAGCGTCGATGCATGGGCCACCACGTGGGAACCATCCGGAGCGATCACTTGCGCATATACATGTTGCGGGGACCGATAGACACACAGGCGATGGGCGCCTTGCTCCCGAATTTTTGCCCGCGTTTTGGACGCACGGCGTAACCGAGCTTGTTTCTTATCCATCAAGGTGCCCCTTACTTCTTCTTCGCTTGTTTGCGCAGGATGATCTCATCGGAATACCGCACACCCTTGCCTTTGTAGGGTTCTGGGGGGCGAATACTGCGAATTTCGGCGGCAACTTGACCCACCGCCTGGCGATCAGCACCAGCTACCAAAATCTCGGTTTGGCTTGGAGTGGTCACCGTGACCCCCGGCCGCACCTGGTAATTAACCGGATGCGAGAACCCCAAACTTAGGTTTAGGATCTCTCCTTGCGCCTGGGCCCGATACCCAACCCCCACCAGGGACAACTTCTTCTCGAAACCCTTACTGGTCCCGATGAGCATATTATTAACTAGCGCTCGGGTTGTCCCCGCCATCGCCCAACCTTCTGAAGTTTCGGCCTTGGGGTTGACCTTAATTCGCCCGTCGTCTTCCAATACGACGTCCACTAGCTGGTGCACTGTCCATTGGAGACTGCCCTTGGGACCGGATACCGATACCTGTTGGCCGCCAATGTCCACCTTAACTCCGGCGGGAACGCTGATGAGCGCTTTAGCTACGCGTGACATCTCGTTTCTCCGCTATTAGGCCACGAAGGCGACTATTTCACCGCCCTCCCCCGCAGCTCTGGCCGCTTTATCGGTCATCAAGCCTTTGGAGGTGGAAACGATGCTAATACCAAGACCGCCACGCACGGTCGGTAATTCTTTCTTACCCTTGTATACCCGCCTCCCAGGACTAGACACGCGTTGTAGTATTTCTATAACGGGTTGGCCGCGATAATATTTCAACTGAACTACTAAATCCCTTTTTCCTTCCTTATCTTCTTCTCTCACCTCGCCTACGAATCCTTCTTCGCGCAGGAGATTGCCCATCGCCAGTTTCATTTTCGACGCTGGCATGCGAACTTCTAATTTATTCGCGCGTTGACCGTTTCTAATACGGGTCAACATATCCGCGATCGGATCAGACATACTCATAAAAAATACCTCAAGGTCAGCCCGCCCGCTTGGGCGCGATACCTCTCAATAGCCACAGATTAGGTCGTTACAAGCCCGATACAGGCCACGTCTGCGTAAGGACTAGACTACCAGCTAGCCTTGACCAGCCCTGGAACGTCCCCTTGCATTGCGGCCTGCCGCAATTGATTTCTGCTAAGTCCGAATTTGCGTAAATACCCGTGGGGCCGCCCGGTGATCCGGCACCGATTACGCTGCCGGCAAGGGCTGGCATCCCGCGGCAACTTCTGCATCGCCATCAACGCTTCTTCCACCTGCTCCCGGGTGCTATTCGGGTTTTTGATGGTGCTTTTTATTTGCTCACGCCGCTCAGCGAATTTCGCAGCAATTTTTTTGCGCTTATCGTTGCGCTCAACCATGCTCTTCTTTGCCATTGGCTTTCTCAGGTCCGGAAAGGAAACTTAAACGCCTCCAGCAACGCCTTTCCCTCTTCGTCGGTGCGCGCGTTGGTGGTGATCGTTATATCTAGGCCCCGCACTGCGTCGACCTTGTCATAGTCAATCTCTGGGAATACGATTTGCTCTTTAACGCCCAGGCTATAATTCCCCCGCCCGTCAAATGCTTTCGGCGTTACGCCACGAAAGTCCCTAATACGAGGTATGGCGATGCTGATCAGCCGGTCCAAAAACTCGTACATCCGCTCGCGTCTCAGGGTGACCTTACATCCAATTGGCCAGCCTTCGCGAATCTTAAAGCCGGCTACGGATTTACGCGCCTTGGTAACCACCGGGTGCTGTCCAGAAATGGCTTGAAGGTCGCTAACCGCATGGTCCATGACTTTCTTGTCCGCAATCGCTTCACCCACGCCCATGTTTAGCGTGATTTTGGTGATCCGCGGCACCTGCATGACGCTGCCGTATTGGAACCGATCCATCAATTGCTTGACGACCTGCTCCTGATAATAGCTTTGTAGCCTCGACATCAGATGATCCGCCTTAGATATCCACGACTTCGCCGTTAGACTTGAAGACCCTAACCTTGCGCCCATCTTCTAGGAGCTTAAACCCGACCCGATCGCCTTTGCCGGTCTGGGGGTTGTACAAGGCTACGTTAGAAATATCCATGGACATTTCCTTGTCCAATATGCCACCGGCTTGGCTGCGCTGGGGATTAGCCTTGGTGTGCCGTTTGACGACGTTGATATTCTCAACCACCAACCGCTCACCTTCGACTACGCGCAATACGGTACCGCGCTTGCCCTTATCCTTGCCGGTTAAGACGACAACTTCGTCGCCTTTCTTGATCTTACGCATGGCTGCTCAACCTCAAAGAACTTCCGGTGCGAGTGAGATAATTTTCATAAAACGCTCGCCCCGCAACTCACGGGTAACCGGTCCAAAAATACGGGTACCGATTGGCTGGAGTTGATTATTGAGCAGAACTGCCGCGTTGCCATCAAAGCTGATCAAAGATCCATCTGGGCGCCGCACTCCATGCGTTGTACGGACCACAACGGCGTTGTACACCTCGCCCTTTTTTACCTTGCCGCGCGGGATCGCGTCCTTGACGCTCACCTTGATGATGTCACCAATTCCAGCGTAGCGGCGATGGGACCCGCCCAACACCTTGATGCACTCGACGCGCTTAGCGCCGCTATTATCGGCGACGCTCAAGTTGGTTTGCATCTGAATCATGTTCGTTTCCCGACTATTACTCGGATTAAAGGTCCGGCGCCCGTTCCAACACGCTCACCAACCGCCATGTCTTACTTTTAGACAGAGGCCGACATTGCTCGACCGTAACCATGTCGCCAATACGACACTGGTTTTCCTCGTCGTGGGCGTGAACCTTGGTGGATCGGGTGATGAACTTTCCGTAAATCGGATGCTTAACGCGCCGTTCGATCAGCACGGTGATGGTCTTTTCCATCTTGTTACTGACCACCCGGCCCATCAGGGTACGATTGCTAGCCTGTTCGGTCATCACGCGGCCCCCGTCGTCTTTTGATGCATAACGGTCATAACCCGAGCGATATCCCGGCGCACCTGACCCATTTGAGAGGGCCGGGACAACTGCCCGGATCCACGCTGCATCCGCAAATTAAACTGCTCCCGCAATAAACCCCGCAGGTCTTGTCGCAGTTCTTCCAAACTTCTGGCCCGCAACGCGCTGGCTTTCATCACATCACCACCCTTTTGACAAACGTGGTTTGAAAGGGCAGCTTGGCCGCCGCCAGTGAGAACGCCTGGCGTGCCAGTTCCTCCGAAACCCCTTCAATCTCGTACAGCATCCGCCCAGGCTGGATGAGAGCGACCCAGTACTCCACGTTACCCTTACCGCTACCCATGCGCACTTCCAAAGGCTTTTTGGTGATGGGCTTGTCAGGGAACACTCGGATCCAAATCTTGCCACCACGACGGACTTGCCGCGTTATCGCGCGCCGGGCCGCTTCAATCTGTCGAGCCGTCAACCTTCCCCGATCGATTGCCTTGAGTCCAAACTCGCCAAAGCTTACGGAGCTACCCGAAATGGCCAGGCCTCGGTTCCGCCCCTTATGCTGTTTACGGAATTTCGTACGCTTTGGTTGTAACATCACCGGCTCCTCTTAGGCGCGGGACGCGGGGCCTTCTTCTCCGGTTGTTCCTCAACCTGATCCCGAAACACCTCACCCCGGAAAATCCAGACTTTTACGCCTAACACACCGTAGGTGGTCGCCGCTTCCGCCAACCCGAAATCAATATCCGCCCGCAGGGTATGCAGCGGAACCCTACCTTCCCGATACCATTCACCGCGTGCGATCTCGGCGCCATTCAACCGTCCGGCGATGTTGACCCGTATCCCTTCCGCGCCTAGCCGCATTGCGTTCTGAACGGCCCGCTTCATGGCACGGCGGAACATGATGCGTCTCTCCAGCTGCTGAGCGATGCTCTCCGCCACCAAGCGCGCATCAAGTTCCGGCTTACGGATTTCTTCGATGCTGATGTGCACGGGAACACCCATCAAGCGGCTAACCTCAGCACGCAACTTATCGATATCTTCGCCTTTCTTGCCAATCACCACGCCCGGACGAGCCGTGTGAATGGTAATGTGTGCATTCTTAGCTGGGCGGTCAATCTGGATACGGCTAACCGACGCTTGGGCCAGCTTTTTGCGCAGGAACTCCCTTACCTGCAAATCCATATTGAGTTGGTCCGCATAGTGTTTGCTATCCGCGTACCACTTCGAATTCCAGCTCTTGATAATCCCCAGGCGTATGCCGGTTGGATGAACTTTCTGACCCATGTTGCGCTACTCTGCTCTATTTTTCCGCTACCGTCACCATGATGTGACTGCTGCGCTTGAGGATCCGAGCCGCTCTACCCTTGGCACGAGCGCGGATGCGCTTTACCGTGGGCCCCTCATCCACGCAGATGGCCTGAACCCGCAGTTCATCAACGTCGGCTCCCTCGTTGTTTTCTGCGTTGGCTATCGCCGACTCCAGCACCTTTTTAATGATGGACGCCGCTTTTTTATTACTAAACTTCAAAGTACTGAGCGCCCGCCCCACCGGCAAGCCCCGGATTTGGTCAGCGACCAATCTGGCTTTCTGGGCGGAAATATGCGCGTACTTTAGCGTGGCTCCTGACTGCATCATGTCACTCCCGGCTATTTGCGCTTAGCTTTCTTATCAGCGGCATGGCCCTTGAAAGTGCGCGTCAGGGCGAATTCGCCGAGTTTGTGGCCAACCATGTTCTCGCTCACCAGCACCGGAACATGCTGACGACCGTTATGAACCGCGATCGTTAAGCCGATCATCTCGGGCAGGATCACGGACCGCCGAGACCAAGTCTTGATCGGTCGCTTGCTGTTCTGGGCCACCGCCATCTCCACCTTATTCATCAGGTGGTTATCGACGAAGGGACCCTTCCGGACTGAGCGTGGCACCTTGTTATACCTCTCCGCTTAGGGGCGATTACGACGACGCACGATCATCTTATCCGTGCGCTTGTTGTTGCGAGTGCGGTGACCCTTGGTGGGAACACCCCATGGCGACACCGGATGCCGTCCACCGGACGTCCGTCCTTCACCACCGCCGTGGGGATGGTCAACCGGGTTCATGGCGACACCGCGTACCGTCGGGCGATTCCCCCGCCAACGGCTTGCCCCCGCTTTACCCAGCTTCTGCAGGTTATTTTCGTGGTTGCTGACTTCACCAATCACCGCACGACAATCTGCGTGCAACCTGCGAATTTCCCCGGATCTCAGTCTAAGCGTGGCGTAGCTTCCTTCCCGCGCGATGATTTGAGCGGACGATCCTGCGGCCCGGGCCAACTGCGCGCCCTTGCCTGGCTTCATCTCAACACAATGCACCACTGCGCCAACTGGAATGTTGCGCAAAGGCAGACAATTGCCCCGACTGATCGGCGCATCCTCGCCGGTGTGGATTTGGTCGCCAGTTTTCATCCCTTTAGCGGCAATGATATAGGCGCGCTCCCCGTCGGCGTACAGAATCAGCGCGATATTCGCCGTACGGTTCGGATCATACTCAAGCCGCTCAACCGTCGCCGGAATGCCCGCTTTATTGCGCTTGAAATCGAGAACCCGATAGCGCTGCTTATGGCCACCGCCCTGATGCCGAGTGGTGATTCTTCCGGCATTGTTACGCCCGCCATTGCCACTCTTCTTTGCGATCAAAGGTCCGTAGGGCTCTCCCTTGTGAAGCGAGGGATCGCCGACCTTGACCATAAAGCGACGGCCTGGAGACGTCGGTTTTGTCTTCTCGATTGCCATGCGAATAAATCCTGTACCTGGTTTATTCCGCGGGACTAGGCGCCGCCGCCGAAATCAATGTCGTGGCCTTCTTTCAGGCGCACATAAGCTTTGCGCCAATCGCTGCGCCGACCGAAAATTTTTCCAAACCGCTTGCGCTTGCCGGGCACATTGAGCACCTGCACACGCTCCACCTCAACCTTGAACAAGCTCTCAACCGCAGCAGCGATTTCTTTCTTGGTGGCATCAGTGACGACCCGAAACGCATATTGCCGGTTGGCATCCGCCACCGTGGAACTTTTCTCCGAAATCAAGGGACTCAGGAGAACCTTTAGCAGTCGCTCTTCGTTCATGCCAAGCGCTCCTCGACTCTTTTCACCGCTTCGGCGGTAATGACGATTTTATCGAACGCCACCAGGCTAACCGGGTCCACCTCTTCCGCCGTTAGCACCTCGAACTTAGGCAGGTTCCGGCAAGCGTACATTAAATTCTCATCAAAGTCCGCCACCAGCAACAACGCGCTGCCCAAGCCGAGGGGTTCAAACTTAGCTACCAAATCCTGGGTCTTCGGGGTGTTAACCACGAAATCCTGCACCACCACCAACCGGTCCTGGCGAACCAACTCGGAGAAGATCGAGCGCACCGCGCCCCGATACATCTTACGGTTAACCTTTTGCGAGAAATTCCGCGGCCTGGCCGGGAAGGTAACGCCACCGGAGCGCCACAAGGGACTGCGCGACGTACCTGCACGGGCCCGACCGCTACCTTTTTGGCGAAACGGTTTGGCACCGCCCCCACTCACATCCGCACGCCCCTTCTGGGCCTTGGTGCCGGCACGAGCCGTCGCTAAATAAGCGGTCACCACCTGGTGAATGAGAGCAGGTTTGTAGTCCACTCCAAACACGGCATCCGCCACCTGCAGGGTTCCACCGCTATGCAGTCTGAGGTCCATGTCAATTACCCCTTTTTACCCTGCTTAACCGAGGGCGTGACGATCAGATCGCCGCCAGTGGAACCAGGGACCGCGCCCTTGACCAACAGCAAACCCCGATCGGTATCAACCCGCACCACTTCCAAATTCTGTTGGACCCGCTGCACGTCACCCAGGTGACCCGCCATACGCTTGCCCTTCAGAACGCGACCGGGACTCTGGTTTTGACCGATGGAGCCCGCTGCGCGGTGGGATACGGAGTTGCCATGAGTGTAGTCCTGGTGGCTAAAGTGATGACGTTTAATCCCACCAGCAAAGCCCTTGCCCTTGGTCCGCCCGCGCACGTCAACTGATTGCCCGACCTCGAACAGACCAGCCCCCAGTTCCGCGCCCACTTCCCAGTTGCCGGCTTCTTCTTCTGTCAAGCGAAACTCAGTCAGCGACCGCCCAGCCACAATGCCGGCACCACTATAGTGGCCCGCCATGGGCTTGTTTACCCGAGACGGCTTTTGCGTCCCTGAAGCTACCTGAATTGCGCGATAGCCATCGCGCTCCAGGGTTTTCACCTGGGCCACGCGGTTAGGCTCGATCTGGATCACCGTGATCGGAGTGGAAGCTCCGGCTTCGGTGAATACGCGAGTCATGCCCGCTTTGCGTCCGATGACACCAATCGTCATTGCTCTGTCCTCAGCTAACCCGGATCTGGACATCCACACCGGCGGCCAAATCCAGCTTCATCAGGGCATCGACCGTCTTATCGGTTGGGTCCACAATATCCATCAACCGCTTATGAGTACGAATCTCGTACTGGTCGCGCGCATCCTTGTTAACGTGCGGTGACACCAAAATGGTAAACCGTTCCTTTTTGACCGGCAGAGGGATCGGCCCCCGCACCTGAGCGCCCGTGCGCTTCGCCGTCTCGACGATTTCCCGGGCGGATTGATCGATCAAACGATGATCAAACGCCTTGAGACGGATTCGGATTCTTTGACTTCCCATTGCCATGGTCTCTTGCCTTAACTCCGCGCGGAGGCCGTTCGCCCCGCGATCGTGGTGACCGACTGTCCGGCCCCGGTTACTTAAGTATCTTGGCTACCACGCCGGCGCCGACGGTACGTCCACCTTCCCGGATGGCGAACCGCAACC
>CAZIHO010000012.1:25750-45066 GCA_964538875.1 uncultured Chromatiaceae bacterium | reverse complement strand
CGAGCAGTTCCGCCATGCGGGCGCCGATGTTGGCCGGCGAGCGCACGGTGGCGACTCCGGCCGCTTCTAGCGCCTGGTACTTGCCCTCGGCAGTGCCCTTGCCGCCGGTGATGATGGCACCGGCGTGACCCATGCGTTTGCCAGCCGGCGCGGTGACGCCAGCGATATAGGCCACCACCGGCTTACTCACCTGGGCCTGGATGTACTCGGCCGCTTCTTCTTCTGCGCTGCCGCCGATTTCGCCCACCATGACAATGCCTTCGGTGGCCGGGTCCTGTTCAAACAGGGCCAGGCAATCCACGAAGTTGGTGCCATTGATGGGGTCGCCGCCGATGCCCACGCAGGTGCTCTGACCCAGGCCGGCACGGCTGGTCTGGAACACGCATTCATAGGTGAGGGTGCCGGAGCGGGAAACGATGCCGATTCGGCCTGCCTGGTGAATGTGACCGGGCATGATGCCGATCTTGCACTGGCCGGGGGTGATGATGCCGGGGCAGTTGGGGCCGATCAGGCGGCTGCTGGTGCCGTCCAGCACCGCCCGCACCCGCAGCATGTCCAGTACTGGAATGCCCTCGGTGATGCAGACGATGAGCCGGATACCCGCATCCGCCGCTTCCAGAATGGCGTCCGCCGCAAAGGCAGCCGGAACATAGATCATGGTGGCATCGGCGCCGGTGTCCTTCACCGCGTCATGTACGGTGTCGAAAATGGGCCGGCCCAGATGGGTCTGACCGCCCTTGCCGGGGGTGACGCCGCCCACCAGGTTGGTGCCATAGGCAATCGCTTGCTCGCTGTGGAAGGTGCCCTGTTGGCCCGTGAAACCCTGGCAGATGAGCCGGGTGGATGAATTGACCAGAATGCTCATGCCGCACCTCCCCGGATCGCCGCGACTACCTTATCCGCCGCATCTCCCAGGCTGTGGGCCGTGGTGATGGCTAATTGGCTCTTATCTAAAAGCTCCAGGCCCTGGTCCGCGTTGGTGCCTTCCAGGCGCACCACCACCGGAACCCGGATACCCACTTCTTTGACCGCCTGAATGATGCCTTCCGCGATCAGGTCACAACGGACGATGCCGCCGAAGATGTTGACCAGCACCGCTTCTACCTTGGGATCCGAGAGGATCAGTTTGAACGCCTCGGCGACCCGCGCCGCCGTGGTGCCGCCGCCCACGTCCAGGAAGTTGGCGGGCTCGCCGCCGTGCAGCTTGACCAGGTCCATGGTGGCCATGGCCAGGCCGGCGCCGTTGACCATGCAGCCAATGTTACCGTCCAGGCTGATGTAGTTGAGGTCGTGCTCTTTGGCCGCCGCTTCCCGGGGGTCTTCCTGGCCGATGTCCCGCTGGGCGAGCAAATCCGGATGCCGGCCGATGGCGTTGTCGTCTAAGTTGATCTTGGCGTCCAGGGCCAGCAGGTCGCCGTCTGCCGTCACCACCAGGGGATTGATTTCCAGCAGGCTGGCGTCACAGGCATCAAAGGCCCGGTACAGGCCCGCCAAGACCTTTACCAGTTGCCGAGATTGGTTACCGGCCAGGCCCAGGGCAAAGGCGATGCGCCGACACTGCCAGGGCTGGAGGCCCGCTGCCGGCTGGACCTGGGTGCTGACGATGAGTTCCGGGGTACGGGCCGCCACTTCCTCGATGTCCATGCCGCCGGCGCTGGAGGCCAGGAAGATGATCCGGCGGGAGGCCCGGTCCACCAGCAGGCTGACGTAGAGTTCCCGCTCGATGCGGGTGGGGGACTCGATCAACAGCGTATCCACCGGCAGCCCGCCGGGGCCGCTCTGGTGGGTAACCAGCCGGCTGCCCAATAGGCGCCGGGCTTCTGCTTCCACTCGCTCCAGGCTATCCACCAGGAGCACGCCGCCGGCCTTGCCGCGTCCGCCGGTGTGGGCCTGGGCCTTGACCATCCAGCGGTCGCCGCCTAGATCAGCGGCCGCTTGGCGCGCCGCCTCCGGGGTTTGGGCCGGGGTTCCACGGGGGACCGGGACATCAAACCGGGCCAGGAGTTGCTTGGCTTGATATTCGTGTAAATGCATGGGGGCTGTCTGCCTTCTTGTCGCTGGGGAACGGGAAGCCAGGCCGTCGCGGCGCCGCTTCCCTCCTTAGAGTCCAAACTGGGTTCGGCTCCGTCTATATTTCATCGCTGACGCGTTCCCCTGGGATGAAGCCTCCCGGTGGCGCCGGGGCGCCAATACGGCTGGGCGGCGTCTGGAACGCGCGGGGTTGCCTTTGGTGAAACCTCCTCACTCTAGCAGAAAAGGCTAGGGCGATTCGATAAGATTGGCATGAGATAAACACCCCACCGGGAGGATACCGGCATTCTACGCAACTTCTTGGATCGCTTGATCGGTCCACCCCGGATCCCGGAAAGCGAACGGGAACACCAAGCCTGGCTGGCCCTACGGTTATTCGTTTTCTATCGGGCTATGCTGGTTGGTTTGCTGCTGGTGGCCCTGCTGATCCAGCGCTCCCGCACGGTGGTGGGACTGGACCCGTCCGGTCTGCTGGGCAGTGCCTATCCGGGCCTGTTTGAGATCATAGTGACTATTTACCTGGGTGCGGTGATTTCCAGCGGCATTTTCTTCTTTACCCGTGCCCTGGCGGTGACCACCCAGGCCAGCTTTGCGCTCTATTCCGACATCCTCGCCTTGACCCTGCTCATGCATGCCAGTGGCGGCACCACCAGTGGCCTGGGCTTGCTGATCTCGGTGTCCATTGCCGCCGCTAGCTTGTTGATGGAAGGGCGCCAGGCGCTGTTTTTTGCTGCCCTGGCCAGCCTGGCGGTATTGGCTTCCACCGGCGTGGCCCATTGGCGGGGCTTTCCGTCGCCGGTTGAATACGCCCAAAGCGCATTTCTCGGCATCGCCTTTTTCGCGGTGGCGTTGGTGGCCCTGATCCTGTCCCGGCGGTTGCGGGCCACGGAACAACTGGCTCGGCAGCGGGGGCTGGATTTGGCCAACATGGCCCAATTGAACGCCTACATCATCGAACACATGAATACCGGCGTGTTGGCCGTGGACCAGGATTTAACCATCCGTTTGATGAACGAGACGGCCTGGTATCTGCTGGGGATGCCCGGCGCCAAGGTGGGTGAGCCCTTGGAGCGGGCCTGCAATCTGCTCCCGGACATGATCCGGGACTGGCGCAAGGACACCCGGGGGACAGCACCCCTGTTTCGGCCCCAGTTGGGGGGCGCGGAACTCAAACCCGCCTTCGCGCCGCTGGGGGTCGAGTCCGGCGGAATCCTGATTTTTCTGGAAGACAGCGCCGGAGTCACGCAACAGGCGCAACAACTCAAGCTGGCGTCCCTGGGCCGGTTGACCGCCAGCATCGCCCATGAGATCCGTAATCCGCTGGGCGCCATCAGTCACGCCGGCCAGTTGTTGGCGGAGTCCCCGGATCTCAATGGGGCGGATCAGCGGTTGACGGAAATCATCAAAGCCAACTCCAAGCGGGTGAACACCATCATCGAGACGGTGCTCCAGTTATCCCGGCGGGAGCAGGCGCGTCCCGAACACTTGAACCTGGGCAATTGGATCAAGGAGTTTCAGGACGATTTCGTCCGCACCCGCATGTTGGACCCGGAGCTGTTCCGCTGCTACATGGAGCGGGCCAACCTATGGATTTACCTGGACCCGGCCCACCTGACCCAGGTGTTGACCAACCTGTGCGACAACGCCCTGGTGCATGGGGCGTCCGAGCAGGGACCCACCAGCATTCAGTTGAATGTGGGTCTTACCAAGTCCAGACCCCATCCATTCGTGGAAGTGCTGGATCAGGGCGCCGGCATCGATCCCAGTCAGGTGCGTCAGATTTTTGAACCCTTCTTTACCACCCGGGCCAAGGGCACTGGCCTGGGTCTCTACATCGCCCGGGAATTGTGCGAGATCAACCAGGTTGATCTGGAGTATCTTCCAGTACCCACCGGCGGCAGTTGCTTCCGCCTCAATTTCCATCGCTGGAAACGAGCCACCTGAACCCAGAAACGCACGCCTCAACGGGGCACGAAGAAGCGCTGGCCCTCGAATTCCATGACCGCGCCCTCGGCCATGATTTCCTTGACGGTCAAGCCTTCCTTGCTGCGCCCGCCCTCGGCCAGGCGTTGCGAGTTGTAGATCACGAAGCGGCCGCTCGACTCCCCCCCGTAGACGTGGGCGGTCAAGCGTTGGGATGGAATTTTCGCCTGTAGAGACATGGGCAGTTCGCCCACGCCGCCGGGCCGGTCGCCACTAGGGGCGGCTGTTGAGGGGCTGGGCGGAGCGCTGGCAGCCACCGGCGGCAGCGGCGGCGGCGCCACCTCGGCGGCCGGGGGTTCCGCTGCTTCCCTGCGGGCGCTGGTCTTGGGCTTAGCTGGCGCCTTGTCGTCCTTGACTTCCTTGGCCATCTCCTTGCGGAAGCGCTCCACTTCCCGGCGCAGATCGGCCGGTACCCCGGACCCGTTACCGCTACTGCTGGCGGCGGCGGTGGAGGCGCTGCTGGCGCGGGGCGCCAGGGGCACCGCCGGCACATCCGACAAATCCGGCTCCGGGACCGGCTCCTGGGGCGGCACTGGTCCGGGAACCGGATAGCTGCCGGCGGGCCCCATGGGGTAGTAGACCATGGGGGTGACGCCGGGTTGCGGCAGGCCGGCGGGCAGCGGCTGCTGAGTTGTCGGGAGTGCGCCGTAATAGCCGGGGTAGGGGACCCCCGGGTAGGGGAAATAGCCCCCGGCGACGTAGCCCGGCTGGGGGTACGAGTAGGATGGCTGCGGGGCCTGGCCCGCGTCGGCCAGCATAGGCAGCGGCAGGCCGCCCGCCTGGGGCACCGGCGTGACCAGGGGGGTGACCAGGGGTTGTCCGGCGGCCTGGGGCGCCCCGCCCGCCAGTGACGGTTGGCCTGCTGGGGGTCCGGCAGGCGTGCCGCCCGTCGGGGACTGGGCCAGAACCGCCGCCGGTTCCGGTGGCGGGCGATGGAGCTGGATGGCCGTGTAGGCGGTGATGCCCAGGGTCGCGACCCCCAGCAGTCCCCACCACCAGGGCCAGGCACTGGGCGGGCGTCGATCCAGTCCCGCCTGGGGAACGCTGGCCAAGGTGGGTACCCGTCCCCGCTCCCGCTCTAGTTGCGACCGCTTGAGGGCCTCAAGAATGTAGGACATGGTGCCTCAGGGGGAGCTGGTGAGTCGGGGTTGATCCGCCAATTTGGCGGCGGCACTGAGTTGCATGAGGGTCTCGGGACCCGCCAGGCCGTCGGGAGTCAGGCCCCGCTCGGTTTGGAAGCGCTTGACCGCGCCCGCCACCTCGCCGTCGAACTCCAAGGAGTCCACCGACTTGAGCTGGACACCGGGGATCTTCGCTAGGGTTTGGCGCAACCAACGGACTGCGTCGGACGGGGACATGGGTCCGATCAGGGTCACGCCACCGGGGGGTGGTTTCCAGAGGACCAGGCCTTCCCCATACCAGTAGGGTTCCACCTTGGACAGCTCAAAGCGGGCCTCCGCCTTGTTGGATACCAGGCTGACCCGATGAGTGGACAGGCCGGTCACCAGGGTTTGACCGCTGGCGCCGCCGGGCCGGAACAGGGTGATGAGGGTCGGCCGGTCGATGTGCCGTAGCTGGTTCCAGGTGCCCCGGATATTGCGGCATTGCAAGCCATGGCTGGCGGCCTGATCGCAGGGATCGCCGGCAAAGTTCGGGGCTAGGTTGATGCCCCAGGTCTTGAACAACAGAACCATGGCAGTGCGCCGGTCCATGATGAGCTCGTCCAGTCCGGCTAGCGGCTCGGGACCGGGCTGGGTTGCCGGGCTGCTGGGCGCAGGCGCCATCGCGCTGGCTACCGTCGGGGCCGGTGCCTCGCTGGATTGCGCCGACGCCGGAGTTGGAGCCGGAGCCGGTTCCGGGTTGGCGGCGTGTTGCTCACCGGCGACCGGTGCCGTCGCGGCATCACCGCTGCTGGGGGCTGGCAGCGGCCACTCCCGCCAGGCATAGGCGCCCACCGCGCCAAGCAGAATCAGGACGACGGCCGCCGCTGCCCAGCGCCGCCAGGCCGATGGGGCCGGATGGCCTTTCAACTCCCGGGCCGCCCGATTGACGATGCCTGCATCGATCAGGGCGCTGCGGGTGGCGTAGCCCCCCAGTAGGGCCCGGTCGCACAGAATATTGATGAGCCGGGGCAGACCGTCGGTGAGGCGGAAGATGCGCCGTAGCGCCGCCGGCGTGAATATCCGCCGTTCCACGCCCGCCACCGCCAGCCGGTGCCGGATGTAGTCGCCGGTTTCCGCCTGGTTCAGGGGCAACAGGTGATAGCGGGCGGTGATGCGCTGGGCCAACTGGCGCAACTCCGGGCGTTGCAGCAGATCCCGTAATTCCGGCTGGCCGATCAGAAAAATCTGCAACAGCTTGTACTTGGCGGTTTCTAAGTTGGTGAGCAGGCGGATTTGCTCCAACACCTCGGGTTTGAGGTTTTGCGCCTCGTCGATCAAGAGCACCGGCCGCCGGCCCCGAGCATGGGCGTCCAGCAGAAAACCGTTGAGCCGTTCCAGCAGCAGCGCCATGGAGGTTTCGCCGGGCGGCACCTGGATGCCCAGTTCCTGGCAAACCGTATGCAGCAATTCGGTGGCGGACAGGGCTGGATTCAGGATCAGCGCCACGTCCACTTCCGCCGGCAGCTGTTCCAGAAAGGCTCGGCAGACCGTGGTCTTGCCGGTGCCCACCTCGCCGGTGAGCAATACGAAACCGCCGCTGTCGCCGGTGCCGTACAGCAGATGGGCCAAGGCTTCCCGGTGTTGCCGGCTCAGGTATAGATACTGAGGGTCCGGCGTGATCGAGAAGCTAGATTCCTTGAGGCCGAAATATTCTGGATACATGGACGCTTGGAATACAAAAAGCGGCGGAAGTTTAGCGGGTCCGGTTGCTGGCCCCTAGCTGGAATAGAGGGCCAGGCGCCACGATAAGAATAAAAAAAATAATAAGTTCACATAAGATTTATAAGGCATATACGCCGAGTCATGGCCATTCCCGAGCATGGGCCTAAGGATGCGCTTTGGTGACCAGGGTCAAGTAACTGGCCGGAAGCGGCTAGACAGTCTTCAGGAGGATTCTTCAAATAGGCCCATTCATGTTCCGGCGCGGCCAAGCTAACAAAAATAACACCCTTCAGGGGTGACCGGCCGCCGATCTGACCCATTCGTTGCTGTTCTAATCCTGGGAGGTGTGTGATGAGCTGGAGTTTTCCGCGTCTGACACGACGCGCGTTCTTGCAAGCCAGTGGCGCTGGCGCGGCCGGACTTAGTCTTTTAACTCCGCTCGGCGCTGGGAGTTCCGCCGCCAAACCAGCGGCTGACAACACCGAGGATGTCAGCTATAGCATCTGTAACTTCTGCTCTTCCCTCTGCAATATCCGGGTCACCAGTCGCACCAACGGCGGCGAAAAGCGGGTGGTCAAGCTGGACGGCAACCCCAACTCCACCCTGAACCGGGGCAAGATCTGCGCCCGGGGCCAGGCGGGTTTGCGCCAGACCTACGACACGGACCGGATCAAGACGCCCATGATCCGGGTGGCCGGCAGTCGCCGCGGCGAGTTCAAATTCCGCCCCGCCAGTTGGGACGAGGCCTATCAATACATCGCCGAGCATTCCAAGTCCGCCGCGATCAAGCCCTGGGAATGGACCATGATCGGCGGTTGGACCTCCTGTGTGTTTTACATGAACTGGGCGGTGCCCTTTGCCATGGCCAACGAGGTGCCCAATATCGTCGCCTCGCCCATGCAGCATTGCGTCACCACCGGCCACCTGGGCACGGACACGGTGACCGGCAATTTTAATATTCACGACGAGGTGCTGCCGGATTTCGACAACGCTCGCTACATCCTGTTCGTCGGTGCCAATGCCTCCGTCGGTGCCGTATCCACCTGCCGCATGGTGCGATTCGCCCAGGGGCGCAAGAACGGTGCCAAGGTGGTGGCCCTGGATCCCCGTTGCTCGGAAACCGCCGCCAAGGCGGACCAGTGGATCCCGATCCGGCCCGGCACGGATCTGAATTTCCTGCTGGCCATGATGAAGCTCATGATGGAGGAGGGCTGGTACGACGCAGACTTTCTGCGCGGCCATACCAATATGCCTTTCTTGGTAGCCAAGGACGATCGGGGTGAATGGCAACCCAGCCTGGATGGGGAAGGGCGGCCCCGGGTCGTTCTGGAAGGAACCGACCGGGTCGCGGTGCTGGCCAAGTTCAGCCATGACAACCGGGTGGACGTGGAGGGCAATCGTCTCCAGCCAGGCCTCAAGGTTCCCCAGGGATTCACCCTGGACGGCCGTCCGGCGGTCACGGTGTTCCAGGCCCAGTTGGCGGAAATCGCCGAATGCACGCCGGAATGGGCGGCGGTCACCACCAGCGTGGACGCCGCTGTCATCCGCCAGGTGGCCAAGGAGTTCGGCACCACCCGCCCGGCCATCGTGGACCCCGGTTGGCATGGTGCCCGCTACGGCAACATCATGATGACCCGGCGGGTGCAGGCCATGCTGCAAGCCCTGACCGGCGGCATCGACACGGAAGGCGGCTGGATCATGGCCGGCGAATACCACCACAAGGCCCACCGCATGTTCGAGGCCTATCAGGCGGGCCATGACATCGCCGCGCCCATGGCCAACCTGGCGGGTATGCATTTCGCCAAGATGGTCATCAATGCCCTGTCCAAGGGCGAGAACTTCTCCCATGGGCGGCCGGGCTGGACTTGGGCGTTCAGTAAGCAGGAGCGGGACGCGGGCCGCTTCAACGTGGCCCTGCCGGTGATGACCGACTTCGGACTCAAGGAGTCGGTGGAGGGCCGGGTCAGCCACAATGGTGAGCCTTACCTGTCCCGGGCCTTCTTGATCAACGCCGCTAATCCGGTGCGCCACTACTATCCGGACAGCTATTGGAAGGAACTGCTCAGTCATAAAAATACGGAGCTGGTGGTGCTGGTGGACGTGTTGCCGTCCGACACCGCCGCCTATGCGGACGTGATCCTGCCCAACAGTACTTACCTGGAGCGGGACGAACCGACCCTGTATGGCAATGGCGTCAACCATGACTTGGCGTACACCACCCGCTATGCGGCCATCGAACCCCTGTACGACACCGAGGAAACCGCCGACATCCTGCTCAAGATGACCGAGATCATCAGCAACAATACGGACGGCTTCCTGACCTGGGTGGAAAAGCTCACCGGCATCTCCAAGGCCAGTGTGCAGAAGGAAATGGAGGAAACCCGCAAGGTCCACAAGCATGGGGCCTTCGCCGCCGCCTGCCGGCGGACTTCCTTTGCCCAAACCGCCGCCCAACTCGGCATTTCCGTGGAGGAACTAGATAAGAAACTGCGGGAGAAGGGCGTCCTCATCGAAGAGGACAAGCGTCACCTGCTGGCCAAGATGAGCATGCCCCGGCAAATGCCGGTACCCACCGAGTCTGGCCGGGTGGAATTCTTCAGTGGCCTATTCCATGGCCTGCGGGGCATGGGCTTCAAGCAACCCCATTTCTCGACGCTGGCCACCTATATCCCGGCCCAGTGCCGGGCCGACAAGCCCACCCACGCGCCCCTGGACAAGGACGAGTTCTATCTCACCTATGGTAAGACGCCTACCGTGTCCCACGGCTCCACCAATAGCAACAATCCGGTGCTGGCGGCCATCAACCAATTCAAGGCGGATATCTACAAGGGGGTCTGGATTCATCCCAGCCGCGCCAAGGCTCTGGGCATCGCCCAAGGGGACGCCCTGCGCCTGACCAACAACCAGTCGGGACAGCAGACCGGCGGGCGTGCCTACCTGACCCGTCTGGTGCATCCCGACGCCCTGTTCATCTATTCCTCGTTTGGCGTGGAAAACCCAGCTCTGTCCCGGACTACCGGCCAGGGGACCGCCACCAACAAGCTGGTGCCCCACGACATGGAGCCGGTGGTGGCGGGCTTCCGCTCCCAGGAATTCACCATCAAGGTCGCCAAGGCCTAAGGAGACCCAACCCATGACCCATTACGCCATGGTGATCGACCTCAACACCTGCGTCGGCTGCAATGCCTGCATGGCCGCCTGCGCGATGGAAAACCAGACACCGGTGTGGAAAAACTCTTGGCGCACCTATGTGCATGACAAGGAGATCGGCGTCGGCGCCGATGTACACCGGCGCTTCTTCCCACGTCTGTGCAACCACTGCGACAACCCGCCGTGCATGACCGTGTGTCCTACCGGCGCTACCTACAAAAAGCCCAACGGCATCGTCATGGTGGACGAGGACCTCTGCATGGGCTGCCGGGCCTGCGCCATGGCCTGCCCCTACGCCGCCCGCATGGAGGTGACCTACGCCGACGTGCGCCAAGGCAAGGAGTTCTATGGTCAGGATTACCGGCGGCACAGTCCGTCGGTGGACAAGTGCACCTTCTGCGACCACCGGGTGGAAAAGGGCGAGAAGCCGGCCTGCGTGGAAACCTGCGTGGGCTCCGCCCGGATGTTCGGCGACCTGGACGATGCCACCGATCCGGTGACGCAAATGGTGGCGAGTGGCCTGGCTCGCCCCCTGTTACCCCACTTGGGAACCCGGCCGAACGTGTATTACATCGATGATATGAAGCGGAGGGGCTGAGATGGACGTGACCATGAGTTTTCATACCCAGGATTGGTGGACCTGGTGGTTGGCCCTCTATCTCTATTTCGGTGGCATGGGTGCCGCCGTGCTGGTGGTCGCCTTCCTATCCGACATGTACATCAAACCCTATCCCAAGCTAGTGGTATGGGGTGCCCTGTCCGGCATCATCATGCTGAGCCTGGGTTCCATGATGTTGTTCGGGCATTTATTGCATCACATGGCGGTCATCAATGTCCTCAATCCCATGGTACTGATCCGCAAGCCGGACGCCTGGATTGCCTGGGGCACCCAGTTCATCGTCTGGATGATGGTGTGGGGCCTGTTGTATGCGCTGCCTCATCTCAAAAACACCTGGCTGGCTCAAAATTTGCCTGTGGTCAAGCAGATATGGCAATGGCGTTGGGTGGAGTGGCTGACCGACTGCTGCGGGCGCTATAGCAAACTGTTCGGTTGGCTGGCCACCGTCAACGGCATCGGCACCGCCATTTATACCGGCTTGCTGTTGCAGTCCTTTCCCGCCGTGGCTCTCTGGCACAATCCGGGTGTGCCCCTGCTGTTTACCGTGTCCGCCTTCTCCACGGCGTTGGCCTATTTGCTGGTGGTGCTCAACATCTTTAATCGCCGGGAGGAAGACACCCATTTGCTGCATTTCTATGAGCGTCTGGATCTAATGCTGATTGCTGCGGAAATCGTCATCATTTTCTCCTTCTATCACTACATGGCGTCCGGCTCCGAATCTGCCATGCGCTCTTGGGAACTCATGTGGAATGACATGGGCTGGATCGTCGGCTTCATCGGCCTTGGCTTGGTGGTGCCCTTCCTGATCGAACTGAAAGGCGTTCTCAAGGGCTGGAACACCCGGATACCCATCGTCACCGCGTCCCTGCTGGTGCTACTCGGCGGGTATCTGTTGCGCCATTACTTTATGTACTCAGGAGTGTATGCCTATCCTTGGTAGATTCAGGGGGGATATATTCCCCCATTAGCTAATGGGAAGGTGGAACAGGGTCGCGGATTGAGTATAGAATCTCACCCGCGCCAAAATGGGGCAGGGAAGGTAAAGAGTCCTGGCCGGTTCCGGATGGACCGGCCAGGCAAAACGAGAAGTGGTCCACTAGTTGTCATTTTCGGGATTGTTTTTCCCGATAACCGTAACCTAGGCGGCTAGGATTCTCGAATGGAATAAGAAAAAACCAAGTCCTGGATAGGGAGCCGGGTTGTGATGGGGCCGGCCCCGGAGGACCTGCGGATTTCCCAAGGGAATCCGCCCAGAAAATAACGAATACTGGGAGGTACTACTAACGATGAGGAGAGCGATGGACATTCAAAGCACCGAGTTAAATATTCTTGCTTCCCTGCTGGGCAATCCCGACATGGACGCAAAAGAAGCGGTGCGTGACTTGGCGGACCATTATGAGTGGCTAGCGCCGGCCGTCGAGGAATTGGACAAGTTGTCTTTGGAGGAGTGGCAGGCGGAGCACGCCCGTCTGTTCATTACTGGTTACCCCACCACGCCCTGTCCGCCGTTTGAATCCGCCTATCTGCAAGGGCGGATGCGCGGTCATGCGGTGGACGCGCTGGTGGATCTCTATCACCGGATCGGCATGGCGTCCACCGGGGCACCGGCGGATTATCTGGGCACCCTGCTGGAATGTGCCGCCTACCTAAAATCAGAGCCGAAGGCGGCCAGTATCTTTTGGTCGGAACTTTGGAGCGGGCATCTGGGGCGCTGGGCGCCCAAGTTCTGTCGTGACTTAAAGCGCCATGCCCGGTTGAAGTTGTACCGGATCGTGGCGGAACGTCTGTGTCTGCTGTTTCCGGAGATGCGTCTGGCCTTGTCGGCGGTCGCTTGATGACGGACGGCGGGACCCCAAGCGGTTGGCAATGCTGGCCACCGGCTTGCGCGGAGGATCAAGCCTTCGCGGAGGCGGTGGCCAGTTTGCATCTGCGTCTCTACCACGCCTATTTTGCCGCTGATCCGCTGGTGAACCCAGCGCTCGGCGTCCAGGTACGGGCGTTGCGGCGGCTGGAACATTGGCGCCTGCTGCTGGTGCTCACGCCATGGATGCTGGCGCGCATCCTGGTCCCGGACCGGGATCCGGGCATTTCCCTGCCGCCGGGCTGGAGCGGCCCGGAGCGGGAGGATGCGCCCCATGCAGTGCTGGGGCCTCTGGTGCGCGTCGAACTGTTGGGACAAGGCCAGCAAGCCCATCTGAATTACGCTCCCGGCCTAGGCCACTACCTGCTGATGCCCTTGGTACTGAACATGGAACCCTATGCTTCCCCGGAAGAGGTCCTTGACGCCTGGGACCAGGTGATCCGGGTACGGGACGCCAACATGGCAAAGTTCCAGCGGGATTGTCCCTGGCAACGGGAAATCTCCCGCCGCGAGCTGTTTCGGCCATTGGCTGCCAAGGACTGACCCCCAGCACCGGCTGGTGCGCCCCGGGCAGGCCTAGTGAATCCCCTTGGCGTTCAAAGCCCGGCCAAGGGTCAAGTCGGTGCCCATGATGTGATGCACCAACCAATCCCGTAGGAAAATCATCAGGTCCACCGGCAGTGCCTCCCCTGTCTGGAAGCGGCGCTTGCGGTCCTCGACCTGGCTGGCTAAGGACTGATGCTCCCGGGTGTGTTGAGCGGTATTCTCATAATGATGGGTTTGCATGAGTTGTTCCTCGTAGCGGAAGTGGGTCGCCACGTAGTTGGTCAATTCGTCCAGGATGCGCCCCAGGCTGTCCCGGCCGGAACCGGCGCGCATGGCTTGGTTGAGCTGATTGGCCAACTCGATCAAGCGCCGGTGCTGGTGGTCGATTTCCGCGATGCCTACAGACAGGGCATCGTTCCACACCAGCAGCGAGGGGATCGAACTTTGGGACGCGGCCAACACCAGGTCGTTGTCCACGTCGAAGATTTTCACCAGCGAGTCTAGGTCATCCACGGACCGCTCCAGGTCCTGGGAAGTGGCGGTCGCCTCCCGGATGATGGCTTCGGTGCGGGCGGATAGATCCATCATCTGGTCCACCTGATGGACGACGCTTTCCGCTTGCCGCAATTGAATTCCTAATGTCTCAGACAGTTCCGAAATCTGCTGACGGGCGGTGCCGGATTCCGCCTTGATGTGCTCCAACAGGCGCGCCGCGTCCCGGGCTTGTTCGGCGCCGAGCGACAGTTCCGGGCCCACCGCATCCATGCGCTCTACGGAACGCTGGGTATCGGTCTGGATGGCCAGGATCATGCGGGTGATGTCGGCGGTGGCTTCACCGGTACGGCGGGCCAGACTGCGCACTTCGTCCGCGACCACCGCGAATCCACGCCCCATTTCCCCGGCCCGGGCCGCTTCGATGGCTGCGTTCAAGGCCAGCAAATTGGTTTGGTCGGCGATGCCCCGGATGATGTTGGCGATGCCACCGATTGCCTCGGAACTAGCGGCCAGATGCTTGACCTCCTCCGACGAGCGGGCCACCGATTCGGCGATCCGTTGCATACCCGTCACTGCCGCCCGTACCCGGGATTCGCCATCTACGGATAGGGTGGCCACCCGGTCCGAATGGTCCAGGGTGCGGCGCGCCAGTTCCACCACCACTAGGCCCTGGTCCTTGACGCCATGAATCGCGTCCCGTACTGCATCATTGGAATTGATCTGCATTTTTAGGGTTACGCCCATTTCCGAGGATTCGGCAGTGAGCTTATTGACGCTGGCGGTGATGCTGGCGGAGTTTTTCAAGATGCCCCTGACCACCTCCACTAATTGGCGCCGCATGGCCTCCATGGAATACAAGAAGCTATCCCGGTCCCCGTCCCGCAAGGGTATTTGGGTGCGCAATTTGCCGGCCGCCACCTGTTCCGCCAAGGCCCGCGCCACCTCCAGTTCGCCCCCCAGATTTATAAATAGGGCCCGGCGCACTTGCCACACCAGCAGCCCGAACAGGGACAAGAGGATGCCGACCAGCAATATTTTCCGTTTGGCTTCGATCCAGAACGCCGCTTCTACGTCGTCGATATAAATTCCAGAACCAACTACCCAATCCCAGCCCTTGACCACCTTCACGAAACTCAATTTGGGAAACGTCTGCTCCGTGGTGCCGCCACCCGGCAGGGGCTTCGGCCAGTCATAGGTCACGAAGCCTTGGCCAGCCTCTTGAATGACTTGGTTCATGGCTTGGAACAGATTCATCATGCTGCCAAGATCCCGGCTGGGTCCGTCCGCGCCGGCTTGAATCCGTCTGGCCCGGTTGAACTTATCCGCGTCCAGCACCTTGCCGTCCAGGGCGGGAACGGTCGGGTGCATGATCATGCGGGGGACCGGTTTGGATTGATCGTGAATCCAAAAATATTCGGTGTTCTCGTAGCGCAGTGCCTTGATCGCCGCGCTGGCGGCGGCCTTGGCGTCTGCTTCCGGCAGTTGGGCCTGTTGGAAATGGGCAATCAAGGCGTGGGCGGTTTCCACCAATTGGCGGGTCTTGATTTTGCGATCGTCTAACAGCGAATCCTTGAAATCCATCAGGCCGAGCAGGGCCACCAGCAGCATGCCGATCAAGGTTGCTAAAGGCAACAAAATGAATGCCTTGGAGATTGAGATTTTCATCTTTATGGATACGCGGATCTTGATGGGGTGAATCAAGCAAATCACGGGATCAAAAGGTTCGGGCTGGCCAATGGCGGGTAGACCAACTCCCTAGGAGAGTCGGCCCCCAGGCTTAAATCTTGAGCAGGCCCAGGGACTTTCTGGGACCTTGAAAAATGGCCATCCAGGCCATTTTTCAAGACGCAAAGCGCAAATGTGATTTCCGCTTTGCTTCATTTTTAAGCAGTTGCCTGCTTGAAAATGGCGGGGTATCCCTACCCCGCACGGGCACCTTGAATTTTTCAAGGTGCCCTTTCGATCGTTTGCTGGTGCTGAACGACGGGAGCAACGGGTGGATGCTATTCCTCCGGCGCCGAAGGGACTCCGGACCAGGTATATTGGCCCGGCGGGGCTTGGGGGATCTTGAGCCAGTCCTGACGGGCCAAGCGGGTGCCGGCCTGGTGGCGGGAGGGTCTAAGCCTGGCGCCGCCACCCAATAGCCGCAGTTTTTCCATCAAACAGAGATTAGGCAGGACATGCTCGACTCAGGGGTGACCATTGGCAGCGTGACCCATGCCATTCAGCTTGCGCTGGCGCCGGTGTTCCTGTTGACCGGGATTGCCGGTGTTCTCAACCTGATGGCCGGGCGCCTGGCCCGTATCATCGACCGGGGCCGCATGTTGACCGAGCACCCGCTGAGCGAAGAGCACCAGCGGATGGCGACCGTGCAGGTCGAGCGGGAGTGCCTGGACCACCGGCGTTACTTGGCGAGCGCGGCGATCACCGCCTGCACCTTTTCCGCCCTATTGGTCTGCCTGGTCATCGCCGCCATCTTCTTGGAAGTTCTGCTACAGATCCAACTGAAATGGGTTATCGGCACATTGTTTACCGCTTCCACTCTGGCCCTGGTAGTGGGGCTGAGCTTTTTTCTGCGCGAGGTGCATCTCGCGACCCGGACCATTCGCATTCCCGTGTCCGGGTCAGACCGGGTAGCGCCATGAGGGTCGCGGCGGGGCGGTACCGCGCCGGTCGTCCCAGGTTGTGCTAAATCTTATCCAATCGAGACCAGGTTCCGGTCCTCGCTGCCCGGACTAAGCTGGGCCGGCATAGCGGACCCCCGGCACCCAACGCCCATTTCATGGCAGCCGAACCGGCTGACCAACCCAGATTTCCCAAGGTTTTTATTCACTTCCATGGAGCAAAAGATGCTGACTCGCCGTGACTTTGTTTCCAGCGTAGCCCTGTCCAGCCTGTTGAGCGGCCTGCCGGCCGCCCTGGCGCGGGCCGCCGACGGGGCCATAACCGAGACACCGCCGAACGTCGCCCTAGACAAGTTGATGCAAGGCAACGCTCGCCATATGAAGGGGGAATATACTGCCGACAGCGCCTTAAAAAGCCGTATGTCTAACTTTTCAGTGGGCCAGGATCCCCATAGCGTCGTCATTACCTGTTCCGATTCCCGGGTGGTGCCGGAAATCATTTTCGATACGCCCCCTGGGGATCTATTCGTGATGCGCCTGGCCGGCAATGTGGTCAGTCCTTTCGTAGTGGCCGGTACCGAATATGCCGTCCAGGCGCTCAAGGTGCGCCTGGTGGTGGTCATGGGCCATACCGGTTGTGGCGCCATTAGCGCGGCGGTGAAGGAGATCGAAAAAGGTGTGACCTCGGCGGGGGCGCTCCATCAGTTGGTGACCGAACTGCTGCCCAGCGTGGTGCGGGTGCGCCGGAACCAGCCGGTGGATTTGGTGGCGGCGGCGGTCGAGGAGAATGCCCGCTTTGGCGTCGATCGCGTGGCCTCGGCGATGCCAACCATCGCGCCCCTGGTGACCGCCGGCAAGGTCAAGGTGGTGCCGGCGGTCTATGACCTGGAGAGCGGTGCGGTGCGGGTGTTTGCCTAGGCCGGCCTGGCGGCCCGGTCCGGCCCGCGCTTGAAATCCGTCGCCGTGACCGTAGATTTCCCCCAAGCCGAACCATCCGGTCCGGTTTCGTGGCATTCAACTTGGGGAGCCTCGCGGAGATGAAACGTATCCTGCTGTTCATCGCGACCAATTTGGCGGTGTTGGCGGTCATCAGCGTCACTTTTCGGCTGCTGGGTCTGGATCGGCTGGTGATGCAGGCCGGACAGATCAACATGACCCAGTTGTTGATTTATTCGGCGGTCATCGGCTTCAGCGGTTCTCTGGTGTCCCTATTCCTCTCCAAGACCCTGGCCAAGAGCGGCATGGGGGTCCAGGTCATCGAGTCACCCCGGAGCGAGGCGGAGCAATGGCTGGTGGCGACGGTGCGCAGCCAGGCGGAGCAGGCTGGGATTGGTATGCCCGAGGTGGGCATTTTTGATTCCCCGGATCCTAACGCCTTTGCCACCGGCTGGAACCGGAACAACGCCCTGGTGGCGGTGAGCACCGGCCTGTTGCACGGCATGAACAAGGGCGAGGTAGAGGCGGTGCTGGCCCACGAGGTGAGCCATGTGGCCAATGGCGACATGGTGACCCTGGCCCTGCTTCAGGGCGTGGTCAATACCTTTGTGGTGTTTTTGGCGCGCATTATCGGTATGTTGGTGGATAGCCTGTTGCGGCGGGGCGAGCAGCAGGATTCCGGTCCGGGCATCGGCTATTACATCGCGTCGATCGTGGCGGAACTGGTACTGGGCGTGCTGGCATCCATCATCGTCATGTGGTTTTCCCGGCAGCGTGAATTCCGCGCCGACGCCGGCGGCGCCCAGTTGGCGGGCCGTCAACGCATGATTGGGGCGCTGCGCCGGCTCCAGGCCCAGCATGACCCCGAGCCGCTGCCGGATCAGCGCCTGGCGGCCTTCGGCATCGCCGGCGGCGCCAGCCGGTGGGGGCAATTGTTCATGACCCATCCGCCCTTAGAGGACCGGATCGCCGCTCTGGAACAGGGTCGGTGAGTTCCCTTTGACTCCCTGGTGACGGTCACTGGAAGGGAACCGGAATTCGGAGCGGAAATTTGCCTCCGCTCTGGTCCCGGCCGCCGGGCGGCGCTGATATAGTGGGCGGTCGGCCGGGTGCGCCGGCGGAGACCACCCCATGATCGACACCTACCTTTGGTTGATTCCTCTGCTGCCCTGGCTGGCCGCCGCCTGGATCGGCCTGGGCTGGCTGTTGGGTTGGAACCGGGGCGAGGCTGGGGAGCGGGAGACCGCCTGGGTCGCCCAGGCTGGGGCGGGACTGTCCCTGCTGGGTGCCCTGGCGCTGGCGCTCCAGTCTTTGCTCCAGGGCGCGCCGGGCCAGGTGCGGTTCGGTCACTGGCTAGAGAGCGGCGATTTCCGGGTGCCCCTCAGTTTTTCCTTGGACGGTACCGCCGTGGCGTTGGGCACCCTGGCCGCCGCCATCGGCTTCCTGGGGTTGAGGTTCTCGGTCAATTATCTGCACCGGGAAGTGGGCTTCCAGCGCTTTTTTCTGATCTGGTGTCTATTGCTCGGCGCCATGCAATGGATTTTCCTGGGGGGCAACCTGGTCCTGATGTTCGTGGGCTGGGAAGTGGCGGGGGTCTGTTCCTACCTGCTGATCGCCTACGCCTACCAACGGCCGGTGGCCGCCCGCAACGCGTCCCGGGTGCTGGTGACCTACCGGATCGGGGACGCCGCCTTCCTGCTCGGCATTTTCCTGACCTGGCGTTGGCTGGGTAGCCTGGAGTGGAGCGATCTGGCGAGTCAGGCGGGGCGCCTTACTCCCTGGCAACTGGACTTGCTGGGCTCGGCGCTGCTGGTGGCGGCTTTGGTCAAGTCCGCCCAGATGCCGTTCGCGGCTTGGATCAGCCGCGCCTTAGAAGGTCCCACCCCATCCAGCGCTATTTTCTACGGCTCCCTGGTGGTCCATGCCGGCGTGTTTCTGTTGATCCGGATGGAGCCCCTGTCCAGCCGGGCGCCGGGGCTTTTGAGCCTGATTCTGCTGGCTGGGCTGCTGACCCTGATCTATGGCTGGCTGGTGGGATTGGCCCAGGCGGACGTGAAGGGCGCCCTGACCGCGTCCACCAGCGCCCAGGTGGGGCTGATGCTGATCTGGTGCGGACTGGGCTGGACCCATTTGGCCGCCTGGCATCTGGGTCTGCATGCCGCTTGGCGGGCCTACCAGTTTCTTCAGGCCCCCGCGTTCCTGGATTTGGCCGGGGCGACAGCGCCCAAGCTGCCCGCTTGGCTGGC
>CAZIHO010000012.1:19194-25650 GCA_964538875.1 uncultured Chromatiaceae bacterium | reverse complement strand
GCCGATGCCCTGCACTGGTTCGAGGAACGGCTGATTCTGCGCGGTGGCGGCGAGGGATTGCTGAGCGGCATTCGCCGGGCTGGCTACTACGCCAACCGGGTGGAACTCTTGTTGAGCCAGCCCCGTTATCTGGCGGTGCTCATCAGTATCACCCTGGCCATCATCCTATGAAGTTCGCCTGGGGTCAGGTTAGGAGAGGGTGGGGGTGTTGACGGAACTGTTCTGGACCCACCAGTCCGCTTATCCGGTCCTGGCCGCGTTGCAACTCCTGCCGCTGCTGGCCGCTGGCCTGATGGTGCTGCTGCGCCGCCTGCCGGCGTCGCGGGTGCTGATGCTGGCGCTGGCTTTGGCGCTGGCGGAACTTCTGCTGGTGGTCCAAGTATTTTTTCTCTATCTGCCCGGGGAAGCGGCGCTGCAATTCGCCGAGCGCCTGGAATTGCCGGGGCCCCTGGATTATCACGTGGCCATTGACGGGGTGAGTATCGTCTTCCTGGTGCTGGCGGTGCTGCTGACCCTGCTGGTGCTGCTGTATGGACCGACCCGGGATCTGCATCCCACCTGGCTGCTAAACGCCCTGATTTTCGGCGTGCAAGGGGCCTTCATGGTGCAAATCTGCACCCTGAACCTGCTGTGGCTACTGCCCGCGTCGGCCCTGGAATTCGGCCTGGTGGGTTATCTGTTGTGGCGTTGGGGCGGTACGCCGGATAAGGACCTGGCCTTGAGCCGCTTTTACCAATTCATGGGCACCAGCCTGTTGCTCCTGCTGGTCGGCGCCCTGTTGCTGGCCTGGGATCATGGTGAGCGGTTCCAGGGACGCTGGAGTTTCGATCTGCTGGAACTGGTCCAAGTGCCGCGTCAGATGGAACTCCAGACCCTGGTGTTCTATTTACTGTTCTACGGATTCGCCATCCGCACCCCCCTGTTTCCCCTGCACGGCTGGCTGCCCCTGGTTGCCGAGCATGGCAATATCGCCATCGCCCCGGCGCTCTTGTTGGGCCTGAAGCTGGGGCTTTACGGGATGCTGCGCTTCGTCTTTCCCCTGGTACCGGACGCGGTGCTGCGCTGGCAGGGTTACGTGGTCGCCTTCGCGGTGGTGGGCATCTTTTACGCCGCCCTGTTGGCCATGTGGCAAACCAATTTGCGGCGGCTGTTGGCGTTTGCGGTGGTGTCCCACACCGGCCTGCTGGTGGTGGGGATGTTCAGCCTAGAGCTGGCGGCGCTCCAGGGCAGCGTCATCCTGACCGTCACCTTCGGCCTGGCCATCGCCACCCTGGTGTTTATGATGGGGCTGGTCTACCAGCGCACCCACAGCATTTCTCTGGACCGGCTGGGCGCCCTGATGGACCAGATTCCCGCCATCGGCATCGCCTTTTTGGTGGCCGGCGTCTCCATTTTTTCCATGCCAGGCACGCCGGGCTTTGGCGCCGTGCATTTGGTGCTGGAATCGTCCATGCACCGTTTCGGTGGCCTAGTCACCATCGCCGCCGCCCTGGGTAATCTGCTGTCCGCCGGGTTTCTATTGTGGGCCTTCCAGCGTACCTTCCTGGCGCCCCGCAAGGCGGGCCTGCCGCCCTGGCGGGTGGAACGGGTGGCGCCCCTCGAATACCTGGTGGCGGGAATCAGCATACTGGTGCTGCTAGTGACCGGCTTCCACCTGGACCCCTGGCTGCACCTGGTGGAAGGGCCCCTGCGCCTGTTGGCGGAGCGCATCGGTTAGGTCCGGCCGGGCGGGTTCCGTGCTCTAATGGCGGGGCTATTGGCGTCGTCCGGCCTTGGAATTCGGCCGGGCACTCTAGTTAGACTGTTCAATAAGGAGATCCGATCCATGCGCCGTTCAACTCATCTTATTACCCTGGTTCTGGCCGCCGGTTTGACTTGGGGCATGGCGCCAGTGTTGGCCGAGGAGTGCTTCGTTTCCACTAAATCCCTCAATGAGGACGCCCAAAACCTACGTCTCAAGGCCCTGGACATGGGCTGGGAAGTGGGCAAGACCGCGTCCTTCACCGCCGCTGGCCTGGTGACTGGCAAAACCACCCTGTACCCCAAGGATCCAGTGGACATTTGTCTGAAGGCGGAAGACGGCAAGCTGTTGGCCCGGGTCCAGTCCAGGTCCCGGGACGCCGGGCAGGCGGAATGGCACGATCTGTACGCGAGCAAAAAGTAGGCGGTGGCCGGCGCGGCTTGAAGATGCCGCGCCGGCGGCGGCCTGGTTGGTGAGCAATTTCTGGTGACGACCTCATGCCCCCGATCCTGACTCCGGACCTGCCCCTGCTGAGCCTAATGCTGCTGGTTCCGGTCCTGGGCGCGCTGCTGGTCTGGCTGGTGCCGGATCCGCGCCGGGCGCCCTGGCTGGCGCTGGCCGCCTTGGGTCTGGACCTAGGCCTGGCGCTGGTGGCGCTGGCGAAACTGGATCCGGCCGTGGCGGGCTTCCAACTGGTCGAGCGGCACGCCTGGATTCCCAGCCTGAATATCGAATATCTGCTGGGAATCGACGGCATCTCGGCCCTGTTTATGGTCATGACGCCCTTGCTGGGTCTGGGCATGGTGGCCGGTTCCTGGACCAGCGCCCGCGCCCTGGCGCGACTGCATTACTCCTTGTTGCTGCTATTGCAGGCGGCGACCCTGGGGATTTTCTGCGCCCTGGACCTGATGCTGTTTTTCCTGTTCTGGGAATTGACCCTGATCCCTCTCTATTTTCTCATCAGTCTTTGGGGGCTGGGGCCCCAGCGGCGCTTCTCGGCGGTTCAGTACAGTCTGTTCATGCTGGCCAGCGGGGTGCCCCTGCTGTTCGGGTTCCTGATCCTGGCGTTTCAATACGCCTCCATCCAGGGACTGCCCATCCCCGGCGGGTTGGGGTGGGATTATCGGCTGCTGCTCGGCACTCCCCTGCCCAGGGGCTGGGAGATGCTGGTATTTCTGTTATTGCTGGTGGGTTTTGGCGTCAAGACGCCGCTGGTGCCCTTCCATACCTGGCTGCCGGTGTTGGCCATGGAAGGGCCCGCGTCGGTGGGTGCCTTCATCACCGGCCTCAAACTGGGCGCCTATGGCCTATTGCGCTTCGCGGTGCCCCTGGCGCCAGCGGCGGCCCAGGAACTGCATTGGTTGCTGGCCGGATTGGGTGCCCTCGGCATCCTTTATGGCGCCCTGGCGGCCCTGGCGCAAACCAATTTGCGCCGCATGTTGGTGTTCTCCAGCATCAGCCACGTGGGTCTGGTGGTGCTGGGTATCGCGTCCTTCAATTTGCAGGGGACCCAAGGCGCCGTGCTGCAATTGGCCAACTTCCCGCTGGTGGCCGGCGGTTTGTTTCTGTTAGCCGGCTTCCTGCATCACCGGGTTGGCTCCACGGACATCAGCGCCCTGGGTGGTGGCGCCCAGTCCCTGCCGGCCTTGGCCAGTTTGTTTTTCCTATTCGGACTGGCATCCCTGGGGGTGCCGGGTACTTCCGGTTTTCCCGCCGAATTATTGATTCTGTCCAGTGCCCTGGCGACCCACACCGGGGCCGGCTTGGTGGCCCTGGTCAGTCTGATCCTGGGCGCCGCCTATTTCCTGCGGCTGTATCGCCCCCTGTTCCTCGGGCCGCCCAGGGGGCCTGATCCCGCCCCAGACTGGGACCTAGGCCCTAGGGAAATGGCGGTGGCAGGCGGCTTCGCGCTGCTCGTCATCCTGGCCGGCTGCTATCCCCAGCCATTGCTGGATCTGATGCAGGCCGCCACCCAGGACTGGACCGCCCGTTTGCCAACCTCGATCAACCACTAATTTGAAGCTATCGTATGGATTTAAGCCGTAGCCTCGGATACCCTTGCGCTGCACTGCACAAAAAAATAAAAGTGCCCAGGGGAACCCGGCCGGCCATCCGCTCCGGCAGTCGTGCCGGGGTTCCGACCTTCCACCAAGCCTGCACCAGGAAGCCCGCATGACCGACAACGTCACCCTGACCTATGGAGACCAGAGTTATAGTTTTCCGGTGGTCACCGGCAGCGAGGATGAGCGCGCGATCGACATCGGCAGTTTACGGTCGCGTACCGGATTGATCACCTTGGACCCGGGTTATGGCAACACCGGCAGTTGCGAGAGTGCCATCACCTACATCGACGGCGAGCAGGGGATACTGCGCTATCGCGGTATTCCCATCGAGCAGTTCGCGGACCATCCCAACTTCATCGAAGTGGCCTGGCTGTTGATCCACGGCCATTTGCCGACCACTGAAGAATATGACGTCTTCGCCGAGTTGTTGCAGGCCAACGCCAACATCGACGAGGGTCTGAAGCATCATTTCGAGGGATTTCCGCGCACGGCGCCGCCCATGGCGATCCTGTCCGCCATGATTAACGCCCTGTCCTGTTTCCATCCTGAATTGTTCGAGTTGGAGGACGCGGACCATATGCGGCAGGCGTCGGCACGCCTCATCAGCAAGATCCGCACCATTGCGGCCTTTGCCTACCGGCATTCGGCGGGACTGCCCTACATCTACCCCGACCCCAAACTGCGGTATGTGCCGAATTTCCTGCACATGATGTTCTCCCAGCCCTATGCCCAGTATGAGTGCGAGGACGCTATCCAGCGCGCCCTGAATCTGGTGTTGATCCTGCACGCGGACCACGAGCAAAACTGCTCCACGTCCACGGTGCGCATGGTGGGCTCCAGCCAGGCCAACCTGTTCGCGTCCTGTTCGGCGGGGGTGTGCGCCCTGTGGGGTCCCCTGCACGGGGGCGCCAATGTGGAAGTGTTGAACATGCTGGATGCCATTCACAAGGGCAACATCAGCACCGAGGAATACGTCCAACTGGCCAAGCAGAAGGATTCCAAGGCCCGGTTGATGGGCTTTGGGCACCGGGTCTACAAGAACTTCGACCCGCGGGCCAAGATCCTGGGTGAGATGACTGGCGAAGTCCTGAGCCTGTTGGGCAAGTCTGACCCCCTGTTGGACATCGCCCGGCGTTTGGAGGCCATCGCCCTGGAAGATCCCTATTTCATCGACCGCAAGCTGTATCCCAACGTGGACTTCTACAGCGGCATCATTCTGCGGGCTATCGGCATTCCCACCAACATGTTCACGGTCATGTTCGCCATCGGCCGGTTGCCGGGCTGGATCGCCCATTGGTGGGAGCAGCAGCGCACGCCCGGCACCAAGATCGCCCGGCCGCGTCAAATCTATACCGGCAACCAGAAAACCGATTATCTGGAAATCAGCCAAAGGCCCTGACCGAAGCACCCAGGCACCGGCAAGCCGGGGCAGGGGGCCGCTAGGCTGCTTGCCCCGCGCCGGATTGACGTACCCCCGTTGATATTCCACCAGACTCAGGAGATTTTTTCATGGCCAACCCCCCGATTCGAGTCACCGTCACCGGCGCCGCAGGCCAAATCGGCTACGCGCTGCTGTTCCGCATCGCCAGCGGCGAGATGCTGGGCAAGGACCAGCCCGTGATCCTGCAATTGTTGGAACTGCCCATCGACAAGGCCCAACAGGCCCTCAAGGGCGTCATGATGGAACTGGAAGACTGCGCCTTCCCCCTGCTGGCGGACATGATCGGCACCTCTGATCCCCTGGTCGCCTTCCGGGACGCCCAGCAAGCTCTGTTGGTGGGCGCCAAGCCCCGGGGTCCCGGCATGGAGCGCAAGGACCTGTTGTTGGACAACGCCAAGATCTTCATCGAACAGGGCAAGGCCATCAACCAGGTGGCGGACCGGGACATCAAGATCATCGTGGTGGGCAACCCGGCCAACACCAACGCCCTGATTGCCATGAACACCGCCAAGGACCTGCCCCAGGCCCAGTTCACCTCCATGATGCGCCTGGACCATAACCGGGCCGTGTCCCAGTTGGCGGCCCGCACCCAGCAACCGGTGACCGAGATCCACAAGATGGTGGTGTGGGGCAATCACTCGCCCACCATGTATCCAGATCTGCGCTTCTGCACCGTGGGCGGGACCCCGGCGCCCCAGTTGGTCAATGACGAAGACTGGTATCGCAACCAATATATTCCCAAGGTGGGCAAGCGGGGCGCCGCCATCATCGAGGCGCGGGGGCTGTCGTCCGCCGCGTCCGCTGCCAACGCCGCGGTCGACCACATGCGGGACTGGAACCAGGGCAGCGACGGCCGCTGGGTCACCATGGGCGTGGTGTCGGACGGCTCCTACGGAATCCCGGAAGGCATGATCTACGGCTTCCCCTGCACCACCGCCAACGGCCGCTGGGAGATCGTCCAGGGTCTGGACATCGATGCCTTCTCCCGGGAGCGCATGGACTTTACCCTCAAGGAACTGACCGACGAGCGGGACGGCGTCCAGCATCTGTTCGGCTAGGGATACGCTGAATCAATCAGCGTTTGCTCTGATTGACGCTTAAAAAACCTTCCTGGTTTTTTAAGCGTCGGACCCCACCAATAAGGATTTTCGGGTCCTCCCGGATACAACGGTTTGGGCCGTCGTATCCGCTGGCACCGCCCTGTGCCGGGG
>CAZIHO010000012.1:1183-19094 GCA_964538875.1 uncultured Chromatiaceae bacterium | reverse complement strand
GCCAGCCGGTAGCGGGCCTCACTGGGTCCCCGGCCAGTGACGCGATCCTGACTCCAGGTTTGGTAAAACAGCAGCCCACCCGGTCGCAGGGCGGCGCCTAGGGCCGGGAACAGGTCCCGGTCCAAGAAATGGCTGACGCAAATGAGGTCAAACTGGTCCGGCGGGGGCGGCGCCATCAGCAGGTCCCGGACCTGGGCCACCAGGGGCAGCTTCGCGGCCCGGCTCCAGGCGTCCAACCGCTGGATGGCCACCGGCGACAGGTCCCAGGCGTCCACCTGCAGGCCCCGCTTGGCCAGGAACAGGGCATTGCCCCCCAGGCCGCAGGCCAGATCCAGGGCGCGTCCGGTGGCTGGCAGCAGGTGGGCGTTCAGTTCCAGAACCGCCGCAGGTTCCGGTGGCGGTCCGTCCCGGTGGCGGGCGTCCCATTTGGCCTGCAAATCCGCTGAAGTCTCCATGGCCGGGGCGCCTCGCTGGTCGGGTAGGATGGTTGGGGTTGCCATGAATCCCACCCCCTCATCGGGGCTGGGTTGATCCGGGGTTGGCCGGTCCGGTGCGGATATCCACCCGGTCCATAATAATGCCATGGGCCGCCGCACTGCGTCCCAACCCGCTTTTGGACGGAATGCTGCACACTGCCCATGGACCTCCAAGACTTTCGTATCTTCGCCGCCGCCGCCGAGCTGGGCTCTTTTTCCCAGGCCGGCGAGCGGCTGTTCCTCACCCAGCCCGCAATCAGCAAGCGTATCGCCGCCCTGGAGGAAGAATTGGGGGTGCGGCTGTTCGACCGCATCGGCCGTCAGGTGCGCCTTACCGAGTCGGGTCAGGCCCTGCTGCCCCGGGCACGCCGACTGTTGGACGAGGTGACGGATCTGCGGCGCGCAGTCACCCACCTGGCCGGCGACGTGGCCGGCACCCTGGCCATGGGCACCAGTCACCATATCGGTTTGCATCGCTTGCCGCCGGTGCTCAAGACCTTTAGCAGGGCTTATCCTCAGGTGCGCCTGGACATCCAGTTCATGGATTCCGAGGCTGCTTGCCGGGAGGTGGAGCGGGGCGGTCTGGAACTGGCGGTGGTGACCCTGCCGCCGGCATCCATTCCCCGCCTAGACCGAACGCCCCTGTGGGACGACCCCCTGCTGTGGATGGTGGGCCGGGAACATCCCCTGGCCCAGGTGGAACACCCGAGCTTGCGGCAACTGCTGGCCTATCCTGCGGTGTTGCCGGGACCGGGCACCTACACCCGGGACCTGTTGGAGCAGGCGGTGCGTTCCCGGGGCCTGACCTTACAGGTGGGCATGACCACCAACTACCTGGAAACCCTGAAAATGTTGGTGGTCACCGGGTTGGGCTGGGGGCTGCTGCCGGCCACCTTGCTAGACAGCGGACTGGTGTCCCTGGCTGTGGAAGATTTGCGCCTGGCGCGCCGTTTGGGCGTGGTGACCCACGCCGGGCGCACCCTGTCCAACGCCGCCCTGCGTATGTTGTGGGCCTGCCGGGACCAGGCCGGCGCGGCACGGCCGGATGGGGCCTAGGGGGTCCTGGCGGGCGGCAATTCCGCCAGGGCTGGGCGGGGCTCCGGCGGTAGGGCCGGGAGCTGAACCAGGCGCTGGTCTGCCACCCGCAGGTCGACTTGTAGCGGCGAATCTGACTGCCGCCACTGGCCCTTGAGGAGGTTGTTAGGCGCCTCACCCTGGAATGCCAGGTAGGAGTATTTGCCGTAGTGGGGCAGCTTACGCCCTAGGCCGGGGAAGGCCGCCGCCGGCCCCACCGCCAGAAAGCCCACCGTTTGGTCTGGATGGTTGGGGGGGCGGGCCACCAGCGCCAGACTATGGTCCTTGAGGTCTAGCCGCTGGCCGTCGATCTGGACCGCCGTCTCGCCGGCCTGGACGCCGGGCAGGCTGTCCAGGAAGGGTTTGGCGAAGCGGTTGGCGGCGCCGGCGATCCATAGGGTCCGGTCGGTAGGCAGCTCGTCCAGGGCGGTATCCATCCGCAGCTCGATGGCGTGGCTGTCGCTGCGCCAGCCCTGGAACAGGGCGCGCCAGGCCTCCAGCTCGGTGGCCGGAGCGGCGGCGGGCAGGATGGCGAGGATGCGGGCTTGGCCGAACATCTGGCCCACCGAGGCTGGCGTCTCCCGGGGATCCAGGCGCCGGAACAGATCGAAATAGGGGTCCAGAGCGAGGGCCAGGGGCGGAGCCCCGGTGCTGATGACAAAGGACTTTTCGGCCTGATCCAGGCGCAGCAGGTGGGTTTCCGTGCCGTCCTCGGTCTGGATTACCAGGGGCACGTCCAGGATGAAGGGCGGGCCTGGCTGGGTCTGGCGGACCACCCCTTCCAGCAGGAAGCGATCTCCCTGACGCTGGACCCGGTCCGGTCCGCTGCTCAGCTCCAGGACTGGGGCGCCGGCCCGCTGGATGAGATCGTCAAAGATCCAGCCCAGGGACTGGCCGGATTGGGCCTCGGCGGTACGCTGGAAGTCCCGGAACCCGGCGCGGCGGCCCTGGAATTCTTGGGCAAAGCGTCGCAGGGTGGCGCGAAAAGCGTCGTCGCCGATGGCCCGCCGCGTCATGTGGAAACCCATCAACGCCTTGCCATAGCCCACCGCCTCGCTGGCGGCGCTGAAGCGGCCCCGGAACTCGGCTAGGGGGAAATCCCGGCCCTTGCGCACATAGTCCCGGTATTTCTGCAACGCAGCACGGCGATAATCGGCGCCGGCGCCCCGCTGCTCCTGGAGCAGATGGTCTGCCAGGTAGGCGGTCAAGCCCTCGCACCAATTACCTGAGTCGGGGTCTACCCACACCCAGTTGCCCAACCAGTTGTGCAGGATCTCGTGGGGGTAGGAAGACGTCAGGATGAAGGGAAAGCGGATCACCTGGGAACCCAGCAGGGTGAAGCTGGGCATGCCATAGCCCGTTTCCCAGAAGTTTTCCACCAGGGCGAACTTGGGGTAGGGATAGGGTCCGATCAGGTTCCGGTACAGGTCCAGGTACTGGGCGGTGGCAGTCAGGTACTGATTGGCCAGCGCCGGGTCCTCATCGCGCAGATAGACCAGGGTCTCCACCGGGCCGGCGCTGGCCTGGAAGCGGCGCAGGGGTCCGCCCACCAGATGGATTTCATCCATGGCTAGTGGCGAATCCCAGTGGGCGACGCCGGCCCCGTCCCTGGAGGTGCCCTGGCCCTGGCTAATGAGATGCCAGCCGTCCGGGACCTGGGCGTTGAGGCTGAAACTGACCCACTCTTCGCCGAAGCGGGGATACCAGAAACTTTCCCCGGCTAGAAATAGGCCCTCGGCACCAATCAGGCCGGCGCTGTCCCGGAAACCCCGGGTGTATTGATCCTTGGGGTCCGAAAGCGGGAAGTGCAGGGGACCCGAATAGCTCAGGGTCAGGGTGGCGGCATCCCCCAGCACCCGGTAGCGTTTGAGGGGCGTCTGGGTGGCGGCGCCGGGATCCAGGGTGCCACCGAGGGGGATTTCCTCCACCGGCGGACTCGCTTGGTTGATGCGGAGCCGGGCGTTGAGAACGAAGCGGTTGGGCGCCGCTCCGGCCAGGCTGGGCCAGGTGATCTGGTCGGTGACGGATAACTGGTGGCTAGCGGGGTCCAGGGCGACCTGGAGCGCGTGGTGGGCGCGGCTATCGGCCTGGGCGGTGGACGGGCCGGTCCAGCCACCCATCAATCCGAGTAACACGAGAATGAGTCCAGGGCGTCCCATGGAGGCAAGACTCCCGAGCAACCGGGTGGCAAGGCACCGGCCGAGCCGGGCAATCGCGGGGCGGTCCCAAGGGATAGCCCCGCTCCGTCCCGGATTACTTCGTGGTGGTGGTTGAGGTTGAGGTCGAGCTGCTGTTGGTCGTGCTGGTATTGGTTTGGGTGCTGGGTATCTGTCCACGCATAACCTGAATCACTTCGCTGACTGGCCGGTATACCGGGTCTCCTTTGGGGCCGGGTACGGCGATGAGGCCGCTGGTGCTGCTGGACGCCAGCCCGCTCAGCAGGGCTTCCGCCTCGTCGGTGCGGCCCTGCTGGATGTACTGGTGGGCCAGGTAACTTTGGATGGCCGGCAGCGCTTCCACGCCGGAGTCCAGCACCACCGACGCCGCGTTCGGATTGCTTTGCAGCTGGGAATATAACTGCTCTACCTCTAGGGTGTTGGTGCGGCCCGCGGCCTGCATGGCCTTTTCCGCCAATGCCATGGCGGTGGCGTTAGATTCCGGATACTGATTCAGCAATTGGGACAGGGCCGCCTCGCTTTCCGCGTTGTTGGCGGCGGGTCCGCCGCTGGCGCGGGCGGCGTTGTAATAGGAGATGAGTTCGTTGCCGTACTTGTCCTTATCCACCTGATGCAGCGTGGTGTTACGGTCGATCAGCTCCTTTTTGTGGTCGGCCACGATCTGGGGCGAGACTTCCACCCGTCCCTGTTGACCCGGCGTGCTGGGTCCCCGGCTGCCAGGTTGCATGGGCGGCGGGGCGCCCGCCGTGCTGCCCGGACCAGGGAATGGCGGGCGCGGCGGGGCGACTTGGGTGGAGTCACCCATGGGCGGCATCCCCGGCGGCATCCGTCCATAAGCCATGCCGCTGGACAGGGTTCTGCCCATGTTTTCGATGTCGCTAGTCAATTGCTCGACCTTCTTTCCTAGGTCCGCCAGGGTGGTGGCGGACGCCTCGCTCTTGCGCGCCGCCGACAGCGCCTGATAGCTCATGACCAAGGCGGCCAAGGAGGCCGCTAGGAGGCCTCCTAGCAGCCAGACGTTGGGCGATGAGGATTGCTCGTTATTCATGAAAACCTCGTACCTGCAAAAACCGCTACGCGGAAATCCAACCGCCGGGGTCCGGCTCCGTTCAGCGCGGAACCGGTTCCTGTCCTCAAGTGAAGAGCCTAACTTCTAGTCCCCGGACGCCGGTTGGTCATTTAGCCTGAAACACCAGCACGTAGGCCTGGGGGATGATCTGCTTCTGTTCGACCAGCTTGAAGCCGTAATGTTGCAGCTGCTGAATGATCAGACGCTTGTCGATATGGGGACCGTGGTGGGGAATTTCCGGCGCGTCCACATGATCGTAATTAAGGATGACCAGCCGGCCATTGGGCTTCAAGGCATTCCGCACGCTGTTGATCAACCGGTCCTTGACCACTTCCATGGAGTAAGCGTACACGGCGTCATACAG
This sequence comes from uncultured Chromatiaceae bacterium, assembly GCA_964538875.1. GTDB lineage: Bacteria > Pseudomonadota > Gammaproteobacteria > Chromatiales > Chromatiaceae > CAZIHO01. The sequence continues at coordinate 13,934 of CAZIHO010000012.1, read as the reverse complement.
GGACCCCATGAAAATCACGTCCGCCACCTTGTCCGGCACGTTCAGGTTGTCCAGCTTGGCGACCACGGTTTCCACGTTGAGCCCGTGATTCTTGGCCAGGGTCTCCACAAACTCCCGGTGCTCCTTGTTGGTGTCGGTGGCGATGACCTTGCCTTCCTTGCCCACCAGATCCGCGAAGCGGACGCTGTAGAAGCCGGGGCCGCTACCCACGTCTACCAGGGTTTCCCCCTTGGCAATTTTCATCACGTCCAGGATCTGGGTGGTTTTCTCCCACTCAGGCCGATAGGGATTGTTATACACCAGGAGTTCCATCCAGAAGTGCATCTGATCCCGGGTGACGTCCAGTTTTTTGTCCGCCACTTCCTTGTCGGTCATTTCTTCCGGCGGCTTGTCGCGCAGCTCATGCTTGGCTTTCAAATAACGCCGCAGGGCGCTGAAGTCATCGTCCGCGAACACATGCAGGTATTCGTCGATGTAGGGGCCGGTAAGCTTGCCCCGCTCGGCTTCGGGAGTCAGCAAATAATCACAGAACCAGATGAGGGCACTGTATTCATTGCCGAAATTCTCCTTCTTGGTGAGCGCCAGGTAAGCTTCCCGTGCCGCCTTGAGGTCCTCGGCGGCCTTGCTGGCCAGGGCCTTCAGCATGAGCGCATCGGCGGCCCGGCCCGCGTCGGTGGGATGGTCCTCGGCGAGACCCATGTTCACCAGGGAGGCCCGGGAAGTGACCGAGAGGCAATTCTCGGCGCAGGTTTTAGGGGCCGCGTCGGCGGCTTGATCCTGACCGCTGAGCTTGAAGGTCAGCACATAGCGTTGCGGGATGATCTGATGGACCGCCTGCAATTTGAAGCCGAATTGCCGTAACTGGGCGATGATGAGTTCCTTGGCGATATAGGGGCCGTGATAGGGCAGGGTGGCGTCGTCCACCAAGGCGTTATCCACCACGATCAATTGGCCATCGTCCTTGAGAGCCTTCTTGATGCTCTCCACGAAGGGCTCCCGGTGTTCCTCCCGTACGTAAGCGTACAGAATGTGATACAGGGAACAGAGGTACACATGGTCCACCTTCTGTTCCAATTCAAAGCCGTCCAAGTGCGAATCCATGGCTTTGACGTTGTGGATGCCCAGCTTTTTGGCCGTTTCGGTCAGGTAGTCCACATGGCTCTTATTGTTGTCCAGTGCATATACCAGGCCGGCGTCCCCCACCACCTCGGAAAACTTAAAGGTGAAATAGCCGGAGCCGCTGCCGATGTCCGCCACCTTATCACCCGGTTTCATGCCCAGGACTTCCATGATCTTGCTGCTCTTTTCCCAACGTTCCCGGCGTGGATTGTTGAATAGGATGAAGTCCTCGTAGAAGCGCTGCTTGCGCTGGGCGGACGGACTATCCAGGGTCTTTTCCTTATTCAGATGGTACTTGCGCTCGATGTAATCCTTGATGTCCTCGAAATTGTTTTTCGCCAGGAAATCAAAATAACTCTTGACGTACCGGTCGGTGAGCATGGCTTCGCGGCCCGCCTGGTCCGCCTGGAAGTATTCGCAAAACCATTGCAGGGCCACGTACTCCCCGCCGAAGTTTTCCGTCGGGATGATTTCCTCGTAAATATCGCAAGCTTTCTTGGCTGCTTCCGGATGCTTGTCATCCATGGCTTCCATGAGCGCCTTGGCCGCTTCCTTACCCTTGGCGGTGGTATCGAAGGAGTCGATGCTGCCTAGGTGGACTAGGGAGGCCTTGGAATCCACGCAAATGCAATCGCTGATGGACCCCTCGGTTGCGGTGCTCAGATTCGCGGCGATGCTCAAGGCCAGGCCGAGCAGGGCGCGCAGGGCGGAACGAGGCAGCAAAAGCCTGGTGGTTACTGGTGTATTTGCCATTGAGTGTTCCTGAATAAAGAAATTGGCTGTCAATGGACCGGGACGGCCGAGTCCATGGTAGAGGACGCAAAAATGAAGTCGAATGAACAGATTGTTGGCCGGCGTTCCAGGTCCGGAGCCTCGCCCTTGCAGTGAGCCAGGGCGGAATATTAACGCAACCCGCTGGAACCGGCAGGGGGGCAGGAGCGGGCCGGATGTAAGGGCCCGGCGGGGCTGTGGCCGGCCTTGTATTCCCGGTCGCTGGTCCTACATATTAGCCCAGCCGGGGCGGCAGTAGCCCGGAATGGACCGGGCCGGCCGCCTCCTGAATGGACAGTAGGGGGACCTAATATGTTGATGCTCAGCGACATTTTGATCGCGCACCAGGAAATCGAGTCGTTTGAGGACCTCATCCCGCTGGTGCGGGACGTGGCTCGCCAAGGAGAACGGTTTTTCCGCATGGACGTGAAACCCCCCTATCCTGACACCCCCAACAACTGGGAAGACCGCCTGGAAGCCAGCTTCAGCGGTCTGGTTCGCTAGACAGCCGGGGCAGGCCCGGCCTGTCCAGCCACCGTCACCACCGGCGACAGCGTTTTCACCGAGGACCCGGGCCATGAACTCATCCCAACCCTTTCCCCAATTTCCCCTGGTGGCCTCCCTGGATGGGGCCTACGAGCCCAGCGGACCCTCGTCCGCCACTCTGGAGAGCCACCTATTCAGCTTGCAAGACCGATTGCGGGACGCGGACCGGGTCGGCGACATCAAGATTCGCGCCGATCTCGAATTGCAAATCGCCCGCACCCTGGTGGAATTGGGTCGCGGCGCCGAAGCCTGGGCGGTGGGGCGGCGCGCCTTCGAGGTGTTCATGACCGCCGCGGATTTCGAGTCGGCGGCGGATGTTTGCTCGGTGCTGTTCCTGGCCGACCAACCCCAGTCCCAGGTGGCTCTGGGGCAGGGGATCTGGTTGGGCGTCACCTATCCCATCGACTTGGATTTGACCCTAGAGCTGCTGGACCAGTTGATCGAGTCGGTTCCAGCGGCTAGTGATGCCGCTGCCTTGGCTGCCACCGTTTGCCTGTTTTTGATCGACCTGAGGGCCGAGGAGTCCCAACGGGACGACCTGATGTTCTTCGCCAGCCAAACCCTGAGCCGGATTGCCCATCGGCACGGCGGCGTCGATAGCCAGCAGGCGCTGGATCTCTGGCTGGAACGGTTGGGGTTGAATGCCCCGGAACGCTTTATGGCGCGCTTGCGCGTCTTGGTGGATTCCCTGGTGGGCGAGCATTGGTGGTTCGACCGGGCCGTCTTGCAGGCGGAATTACCCGCCGGATCGGTGGAGTTCGACGCAACGGAGTAGGCACGGATGTATTGGCAGGAAGAGACTCCCCTTTCCCAATTCCAGGTCCCGGATTCGGTACTGGATTTGCTGTTCACCATTGAATGCCGGTCCTTGCCGGTGGACCATGCCCACGCCCTGTACCAGGCCCTCAGTCGCCGCCTGCCCTGGCTGGAGAGCGGTCAGTTGGGTGTGCACAGTATTCACGTGGCAGGTTCCCAGAACGGGTGGGAGCGGCCCAGCCAGGACGATGGCCAGGAACTGCTGTTGTCCCGGCGCACCAAGTTTTGCCTGCGGGTTCCCAAGGATCGGCTGGAGGAAGTGCGCCGGGAACTGACCGGCGCCACCCTGGACGTGGCGGGGCATCCCCTGACCCTGGGCGCCGCCAAGATCAAGCCCCTGGCCAAGGATCCGACCCTGTTCGCCCGCTACGTGGCGATTCAGGACTACCAGGACGAGGACCGCTTCCTGACCTGGGCGGTGCGGGAGCTGGACGGCGTTGGCGTGCGGGTGCGCAAGGCCCTGTGCGGCAAAACCCTCTCCCTGTCCACGCCCCAGGGGCCGTTGGCGGTGCGTAGCCTATTGTTGGCGGCGCTCCCTCCGGACGAGGCGGTGCGTCTCCAGGAGCGGGGCTTGGGGCCCTATCGACACCTAGGTTGCGGCATCTTCATCCCCCACAAGGGGATAGATCCGGTGCGGCAAATTAGGGATGACTGATTTGCTGATATTCCCTAGAATCTAGCCCCGTCAGTGGGGTGGATCTGGATCCCGCCCAGCATCCTGGTCTGGAGTGCCGGGGCACAAGCAAATTATCAGGCTAGTCAGAGGAGTGGTTGCAAATGGCTTACGAGGTAGATGGCAAGATCATCGAATGTAACGAGAATGGCTACTTGGATGACATCCAGGAGTGGAGCGAGGATCTGGCCAAGATCATCGCGGCGGAGGAAGGCATCGACCTGACCCAGGAGCACTGGGATCTAATCCACTTTCTCCGGGACGAGTTCATCAACGATAACGGCAAGCAACCCAACGACCGGGAAATCAATAAATTCTGTTCCGAGAAATGGGGCCGCCGGGTTTCCTCCAAGGAAGTTTATGACCTGTTCCCTGGCAAGCCCTCCAAGCAGGCCGGCAAAATCGCCGGATTGCCGGAAAGCAAGCGCAAGGGCGGTTATTGACCGTTAAGTTCAGTTGCCCAGGGAAACACTGAAACAGTCCGCATGGCTGTTCGGTGTTTCCTGGCGGCGCCTACCCAGGGTCAGGCTTTGGGCAAAATTACGGAACTTGGCGTCTAGCCTGGACGGTCCCAAAACCCCGGAGCCGGTTGACGGTCCAGGATCTGGGGGTGGCGCGGGCCAACCCCTGGGGAGCCGGCCGGTATGGCGGCTCAAGCACGCCAGCCAGCCCGGCGTGGGACGCGCCAGGTCCGGGGAGCCCTATAACCCGCGGGCCAAATCCGCCTGGATGTCGTCCAGTTTTTCCAGACCCACCGCGACCCGCACCAGTCCCTCGCCAATGCCCGCCGCGGCCCGTTCCTCCGGCGAAATGCGGCCGTGGGTGGTGGTGGCGGGATGGGTGATGGTGGTCTTGGTGTCGCCTAGATTGGCGGTGATGGAAATCATGCGGGTGGCGTCGATCAGGCGCCAAGCCGCGTCCCGGCCGCCGGCCAGGTCGAAGCTGAGAATGCCGCCGCCGGTGCGTTGCTGGCTGCCCACCAGATGGTGCTGGGGATGGGACGCCAGACCTGGGTAATAGACGCGGGCGACGCCGGGCTGGGCTTCCAGCCAGCGGGCCAGTTCCAGGGCGGCCTGGGAGTGGGCCAGCATGCGCAGTTCCAGGGTTTCCAGACCCTTCAAGAATACCCAGGCGTTGAAGGGGCTCAGGGTGGGACCGGCGGTGCGCAATACGCCGAACACCTCCTCACCGACCCGTTTGGCGTCTCCCACCACGGCGCCGCCCACGCAGCGGCCCTGGCCGTCCAGATACTTGGTCGCCGAGTGGATGACCATGTCCGCGCCCAGGGCTAGGGGGCGTTGCAGGGCCGGGGTACAGAAGCAGTTGTCCACCACCAGCAGGGCGTCATGGGCGTGGGCCAGGTCCGCCAATTGGCGAATGTCCGTCATCTCGGTCAGGGGATTGGACGGGGATTCCAGGAACAGCAACCGGGTCCGCGGGCCGATGGCGGCGCTCCAGGCCTCCAGGTCGCCCTGATCCACGAAGCTGGTCTGGATGCCGAAGCGGCCCAGGTACTTGGTGAACAGCATCAGGGTGGCGCCGAAGATGCTGCGGGACGAAACGATATGGTCGCCAGTCTTGAGCAAGCCCATGCACAGGGCCAGGATGGCGGACATGCCGGATGCAGTGGCCACGCAGGCGGCACCCCCCTCCAAGGCCGCTAGGCGTTCCTCGAAAATACGCACCGTGGGATTGGTGAACCGGGAATAGACGTTGCCGGGGGTCGCGCCGGAAAAGCGGGCGGCCGCCTCGGCAGCCGATTGGAACACGTAGCTGGAGGTGGTGAAGATGGGTTCGCCGTGTTCCCCCTCCGAGGTGCGTTGGTGCCCGGTACGAATGGCGAGGGTGGCGAAGCCCCAAGGGTCGGTGAGGTCAGACATCCAGCAGTTACTCCAAATCCTTAATAAGGTCAGCGGGGATTGTAAAGATCTATCACCGATTCCCCAAGCTGCTGCCGGTCGCTCTTGGCCAGGTCGCCCCGCACCGACCCTAGGTGCTCCAGATAGGCGGCGGTGACATCCCCGGTTACATAGTCCCCATTGAACACGGAGGCCTCGAATCGGGTGACGAACGACTTGCCCTTCTTTTGCACCGCGTCCATGAGATCGGCGAGGTCCTGGTAAATCAGGCGATCCGCGCCGATCAGCTGGCACACCTCGTCCTCGCTGCGGCCATGGGCCACCAGTTCCCAGGCGGCGGGCATGTCGATGCCGTACACGTTGGGGTAACGGATCGGCGGCGCGGCGGAGGCCAGATACACCTTGCGGGCGCCTGCGTCCCGGGCCATTTGCACGATCTGCTGGGAAGTGGTGCCGCGCACGATGGAGTCGTCCACCAACAGCACATTCTTGTTGCGAAACTCAAAGCCGATGGCGTTCAGCTTTTGGCGCACCGAGCGCTTGCGCACCCGCTGGCCCGGCATGATGAAGGTGCGGCCGATGTAGCGATTTTTAATGAAGCCTTCCGAATAGCGCACGCCCAGTTCCTGGGCCAGTTGCAGGGCGGCAGTACGGCTGGTGTCCGGGATGGGGATCACCACGTCGATGTCATGATGGGACCATTCCCGCTGCACCTTGGCCGCTAGGCGTTTGCCCATGCGGGAGCGGGCCTTGTGCACCGAGATATTGTCGATGATGGAATCCGGGCGGGCGAAGTAGACAAACTCGAACAGGCAGGGGGATAGCAGGGACCGCTCCGCACACAACTGGCTGGATAGATGGCCTTCCATATCGATGCATACCGCCTCGCCGGGGGCCAAATCCCGGATCAGGCTGAAGCCCAGGGTATCCAGGGCCACGCTTTCCGACGCGATCATGTATTCATCGCCGTCGTCGGTGACGCGCCGGCCCACCACCACCGGGCGGATGCCGAACGGGTCCCGGAACGCCACCAGCCCGTAGCCGGCGATCATGGCCACCGCTGCGTAACCGCCGCGACAGCGCCGGTGGACGCCGGCCACCGCCTGGAACATGTCGGTTTCGTTGGCTTGCGCCTTGCCCAACAGTTGCAGTTCATGGGCAAACACATTGAGCAGGATTTCCGAATCCGAGCCGGTGTTGATGTGGCGCAGATCCTTGGCTACCAGTTCGCCCCGCAACTCGGCGGCGTTGATGAGGTTGCCGTTGTGGGCCAGGGAAATCCCGTAGGGGGAGTTGACGTAAAAGGGCTGGGCTTCCGCCGAGGAGGAACATCCCGCCGTGGGGTAACGCACGTGGCCGATGCCCATGGTGCCCCGCAGTTGCAGCATGTGGGCGCTTTGAAACACGTCCCGGGCCAGGCCATTGTCCTTGCGCAGATGCAGGCGGCGGCCTTCGCAGGTCACGATGCCCGCCGCGTCTTGGCCCCGGTGCTGGAGCACCAGCAAGGCGTCATACAAGGATTGGTTTACCGGGCTGCGGCCGACGATTCCGACGATACCACACATGCGCGAATCCTCGCTGGGACGGCTTAGGTCTGATGCAGAAAGCGAAAATAGCTGGCCACGTCCGGCGGCAACATGCTGAGCAACCAGACCGCCAGGGATTGAAAATGTCCGATCAGGCGGGATTCCTTCCACCAGGGGTCCTGGGGCAGTTCGGCCAGGCCGGCCAGTAGCACCAGGATGGAGATCAACAACATGCCGCGCGCGACGCCGAACAGGGCGCCGAGAAAGCGGTCGGTGCCGGTGAGGCCGGTCCGGTCCACCAGTTGGCCAATGACCCAGGTGGTCAGGCCGCCCACCAATAGCACGCCCAGCAGGAGTATGGCGAACGCGGTGCCGAGACGTAGGGAGGGGGTCGCGATCCAGGGAGTCAGGTGGGGAGCCAAGTCCTGGAACAGAAACCAGGCGGCGCCGAATGCGCAGGCCCAGACCACCAGGGACATGACCTCGCGCACGAAACCCCGCACCAGGCTTACCAGGCCGGACAAACCGATGATGCCGAGAATCGCGTAATCCACACCGCTCATGTCGTTCGATCCAGGTTGGAGTCTGACTTTCGGCTCCGCCACCGCCCGCCCCATGGGCGCCGGGCCAAACCCGCCGGCCGAATTGGGTTTGGCGCGGGCAGCCTATTGAAAGAACATGCGTTGCAAAGTCGCCATGGGTCCAGTTCATCCGGCGCGGCGCATTGTAGCCGGTTACCCCAGGGCGCGGCAGCCTGGGTGCGACTTCCCTGGCCGGGTCAACCGGCGCGGGTGTCCACCAACTGCATTTCGGTCTTGACAAACTCCGGAACCGCCAGCGCGGCACGATGGATTTCCGGGCTGTAATAGCGGGTCGCGAAGGGGCGCTGGGCCGCATCCTCCTCCCGGAACCCCTTGATGGGGCGGCTCTTGCGGGCCAGGATCGCGGTCCACCAGCCGGACGCGTAAGTGGGTTGGGGATAGAACAGGGTTTGACTGTCGGCAAACCCCGCACTCGCCAAGCTGGCGTGGATGCGCCGCAGCACATAGCCGTGGTACAGGGGCGAGCCACCGGGCTGCACCAACAGCCCGCCCGGCGCCAGGGCTTGCAGGCAGTGGCCATGCAGGGCATGGGGCGCCAGGGCATCCGCGGATCCAGCCGGGTCGGCGGTGTCCAGAATAATCAGGTCCAGGCTGTCCGGGGCCAAGTCCCGCAACCATAGCACCCCATCCTGGTGCAGATAGCGGACCCGAGGGTCCCCATTCAACTCGCAGAGTTCCGGGAAAAAGCGTTCTGCGACCCGGGTAACCGCCGGGTCGATCTCAATCTGCCAGACTTTTCCCACTTCCCGGTGGCGCAGCACTTCCCGCAGGGTGCCGCAACTGCCGCCGCCGATGATGCACACCCGGCGCGGCCGGCGGTGCGTGAACAGGGCCGGGTGGGCCAACATTTCATGGGTGAGAAAGCCGTCCCGGCTGGTCAACACCAGATAGTCGTTAATGACCAGCAGATAGCCGAAATCCGTGGTTTTATAGACTTCTATGCGTTGAAAGGGGGATTGTTCTGTGTGAACCCGCTCATTGACCCGCAGGGAAAAAGCACTGCCCGCGTCTTCCTGGATTTCCGAAATCCATTTACCCGTCTGCACTCGCTAGACCTTTGGTCCCCGGATGGGGGGACGGTTCGGAACCCCAGTCAAGGGGCTGGGTGATCTTGGGAAGTTGCCCGGATCGCCGCGCCGGCCAGAGCGGCTAGCGACTTCGGTACCCCGATTTCGAGCCGTTCCGCCGCAGCCAGGCGATCCCGCCGGGACCGTCGCGGCCGCAACTTTCTCCCTTGCGGCTGCCAGGATACGCCTGGCCGCTGGCGGATTATCCAGAAATCCCGGTTGCTACCCAACGGCTGGGTCCCTGTGCCTAGCCGGGAGGGTCCAACTGCTGCTGGCCGGTTCCACCGTTTGGACTCAATATCTCGACAGGCTGCCTGGTGCTAACCGGGCAGCACCGGCGTGGTGGCCCCCTGCTCGGAACGGTCCGGCGCCTTGAACCAGGCCAGCTTGTCCCGCAATCGGACCACCTCGCCGACGATGATGAGGGTCGGCGGCTTGGGTTGTTCCCTATCCAGGATGGGTTGGATGGTCGCCAGGGTGGCGGTGAACACCCGCTGCTTGTGGGTGGTGCCCTGTTGCACCAAGGCCACCGGCATGTCCGGGGGTACACCGTGGGCCATGAGCCGCTCTAAAATCACCGGCAAGCCCACCAGACCCATGTAAAACACCAGGGTCTGATGGGGTTGCGCCAGTTGCGGCCAATTCAGGTTGATGGTGCCATCCTGCAGGTGTCCGGTGACGAAAGTGACGGACTGGGCATGGTCCCGGTGGGTAAGGGGAATGCCGGCATAGGACGCGCAGCCAGACGCGGCGGTGATGCCGGGTACCACCTGGAAGGGCACACCCTGGGCCGCCAGGGTGTCGATTTCCTCGCCGCCCCGGCCAAAGATGAAGGGATCACCGCCCTTGAGTCGCAGCACCCGATGGCCACGTTTGGCCAGGTCCGCCAGCAATTGGTTGATTTCTTCCTGGCGCATGGCGTGATGGTCGCGCTCCTTGCCCACGTAAATCCGCTGGGCGTCCTGGCGGGTCATGTCGACAATGGCCCTGGCCACCAGCCGGTCGTACACCACCACGTCCGCCTGCTGCATCAGACGCAGGGCGCGGAAGGTGAGCAGATCCGGATCGCCGGGGCCGGCGCCCACCAAATAGACCTCGCCCATGGGGCCGGACCCATGGGCCTGGGCCAGTTCCCGTTCCATGGCGGCGTCCGCTTCCGCCAGGTGGCCCGAGAACACCCGCTCGGCAACGCCGCCTTGCAGGACCCGGTCCCAGAAGCGGCGCTGGTCCGCCGGGTCTGCCAGGCGCTCCTTGACCCGCCGCCGGTAGCGGGCGCACAACTCCGCCAGGTGGCCGTAGCCGGCCGGGATCAGGGACTCCAGCCGCGCCCGGATCAGCCGCGCCAACACCGGCGAGGCGCCGCCGGTGGACACGGCGGCCACCACCGGCGAGCGGTCGATCACCGCCGGCATGATGAAACTGCAATCCTCCGGCCGGTCCACCACATTGACCGGAATGCCCCGCGCCTTGGCCAGTTCCGCAACCCGGTGGTTTAGTTCACGGTCGTCGGTGGCGGCGATCACCAGCCGGCAGCCATCCAGGTCCTGATCTTGGAACCCCCGCGCCCGGCCTTCCAGTTCTCCGTCGGCGACCTGGGCGCCCAGCACAGCGCTGAAGGCCGGCGCCACCAGGCGCACCCGGGCGCCGGCCCGCCGCAAGGATTCCACCTTGCGTTCGGCGACCGCGCCGCCCCCCACCACCAGGCAGGTCTGGTTTTTGACATCGAGGAAAATAGGAAGATAGTCCATGATTGAATCCGCAAGTTGGGTCGGGTCCGGGGGCAGGGGCGGGTCGGTCGCCGTTCAATTGAAATATATGTTAGAAAATTTTAATATTTTAAACAGCGGATGGTCCATCGCCGCCGCCCAGGGCCAGATTCCCAGGTCCGCCGGTCCAGGGACGATGCTATAGTCCCGCGTCTCGGCCACCGGGAGAGACCTAGCCCAGGGCCGACGGGGTGTGCCTGGCCTGTCCACAAGCCGGTCCATTCCAAATACTTCACAGGTTATCCAGCAATCATCCCAATCCGGAGGTTCGTACAATGGCAGACTTCGATCAAGAACTGGACGCGAGCGGACTCAACTGTCCCCTGCCCATCCTGCGCGCCAAGAAGACCCTGAACGCCATGGAATCGGGCAGGATTCTGCACATCATCGCCACGGATCCGGGCTCGGTAAAGGATTTTGAAGCTTTCGCCAAGCAAACCGGCAATGAGTTGCAGGAATCCAAGGAAGAAGGCGGCAAGTTCCATTTTCTGATCAAGAAGGCGTAGGCCTTTTTCACCCCTAGCAATCGGGAGAGCGGGTAGATGTCAGGCGCAAAGAAGCTGGCCATTATTGCCACCAAGGGTTCCCTGGATTGGGCCTATCCGCCCTTCATCCTGGCATCGACGGCGGCGGCGTTGGGCTACGATGTCCAAATATTCTTTACTTTCTATGGTCTTCAGTTGCTCAAGAAGAAGTTGTCCCTGGAGGTGACGCCCCTGGGCAATCCCGGTATGCCCATGCCCATGGGCATGGACAAGTGGTTCCCGGTCATCTTGACCGCGCTGCCGGGTATGCAGGCCATGATGACCTCGATGATGAAGAAAAAGATGCAGTCGAAGGGCGTGGCCAGTCTGGAGGAGTTGCGGGAGTTGTGTCAGGAAGCGGATGTCAAAATGATCGCTTGCCAGATGACCGTGGATCTGTTTGACATGGCCCACTCGGAATTCATCGATGGGGTGGAATACGCGGGCGCCGCCGCTTTCTTTGAATTCGCCGGCGAAAGCGACGTCTGCCTGTTCATCTAAGGGAACAGCGCGGCCAGCCGCTCCGGCTGTCGCCAGGGAACGCCCCCAGCCAGGGGCGCCCCGCTCCCGTTCAACCCCGCCCCGGAGCCCACGCCGCCCAAGCGGCGCGGGTTTCCCCAGTCCAGCCAGATCCCCCAACCAGGCCTGTCCGGCGGCCGTCGGCGCAGCCGCTTGACGTATGGAAGTCTACCTAGGACTGTTTGGCGCCTCATTCCTGGCGGCGACCCTGGTGCCCTTCTCGTCAGAATTGTTGTTGCTGGGCTTACTGGTGGCGGGCCATGACCCCTGGGCCCTATGGTTAGTGGCCAGCCTGGGCAACATCGGCGGGGCTTGGGTCAACTGGGCCTTGGGGCGGGGGCTTTGGCATTATCGGCACCGGGCCTGGTTCCGCCATCAGCAGACGCGCCTCACCCAAGCAGAGCACTGGTTCCGCCGCTACGGCCTCTGGAGTCTCTTATTCACCTGGCTGCCCCTGATCGGTGACGCTCTGGGTTTTGTGGCCGGGTTGCTGCGGGTGCCCCTGGCCCTGTTCCTGCCCCTGTGCGGGATCGGCAAAGCCGGGCGCTATGGCCTGTTAGTGTGGCTGGCGCTGGCTGCGTCGTCACCCGGTGGTTAGTCGGGCGGGGCTAGGTGCCCGACGGGAAAGGTCACTTGCAGCGCCCGCCCGGTGGGCAGGCCCCTGATCTGGATTCTCACCCTGGCGGGAACCTGGCGCGTCGCCCCACCGCCGTCATTCCGGCAGGAATTGCCGGAATCCAGTCGGGCCAAGGAGGCGGTTATTCGCGGCGCCGTGCTGGAGATGAGGGCTTAAGCGACTACGCCACCATCGCCAGCGACTGGGTTTTGGGCAACGCCCCGCTGATGGCGACCATGGCCACCCCAGCCGGTGCCGGGCGGGCGGGCGCGATGCGTCTCGCCGCCCCGGCAGCCCGTGCGGCGGGGGAGAGACTACGGCGGCGGGAATGAGCGGAGAGGCAGCCG
>CAZIHO010000012.1:0-1083 GCA_964538875.1 uncultured Chromatiaceae bacterium | reverse complement strand
TCCGCCAATTGGCGGCCTTCCGGCAGTTTACCCTTGGCGCGGGCGTTGGCGCGCATTTCCCGCAGGCCCTGGTAGGCGGCGTGGATGTTCAGGTTGTGCATATAACTCTTGACCGAATCCTGAACATGGGCAAAGCGGGGCGCCCCCTGCTTGGCACCGGTCGCGCCCCGGCGTTTTTTGCCTTCCGCCGAGACCACGCCCAACATTCCGAACAGGTCCCGGTCCCGCTGGGCGGCCAGGGATGAGCCCCAGCCGGATTCCAGGGCCGCCTGGGCTAGGACCAGGCCGGGGGGAATCACGTCGAGGCGCCGGGTGAGTTCGGTCTGGGCCTTGGCGTCGGCCAACACATCGCCTTCCACCTGATATTCCTCGGCCAGCTTGGCCAGCCATTCCGCGTCTGGGGCGGGGAGGTTGGCGCCGTCCCGGAGCAGTTCCAGCATCGGCATTAGGCGCTGGCGCCGGTATACCAGACTGGCGTTCTCGACGATCACCGCCGGCAACAGGGTGTCCAGGAAGATTCCCTGGCGCTCCTCGGGAGGCAACTCCTTTTTGCTCAAAGTGACCGGCACCGCCGCCCGGGCGACCGGGAATTCTTCCGACGGATCGGCTGGCAACGCCAGAGGCGGGTCCTGGGGCAGGGCGTCGTCCGGATGGTGGGATGGCGCCTGGGCCGACCGGCTAGGTTCCAGCGGCGCCGACCCGTCCTGGGACGGATTGGCCATGCTTTCTGGAGTGGTGGGGATGACAGCGACCGCTGGTTCCGGGTCGTCCTCAATCGGTGGTGTCCAGGGGCCGCGAACGTCGGCTTGACGCAGGGCGGTGGTCTGGGTGCCGGCAGTCAGTACCAGCAGGGTGGTGATGGACACCACTAGGGATCGAAATTTTCCGTCATACATCTTTGCATTGTCCTGCAGTCGTTGAGCTTAGAATGAGTCGTTTTTCTTCTAAGGGCGCGGCAGAAAGCCAATGCCAATAGGGAATGGATAGTCCCCGTACCTCCTCTGTTCCCCCTTGGGTAAGGGGAAACACTTATGTTAGGTCATAGTCGCCACGATGCAAGAAATTAACCCGTCTAGCACTGGT
>CAZIHO010000011.1:1985-45925 GCA_964538875.1 uncultured Chromatiaceae bacterium | reverse complement strand
TTTCCACGCGCAAGCATTTCCAGTTGGGCGGAGCAAGCCTCTGCTTCTTTGGTGAGCCGGAAGATTTCTTGCAGTCGTTCTTCACAGGTTTCCTGCAGCGACCAACGCTCAAGGATGGATCGACGCCATTCCCTTTGCTGAGCAGGCGAGCGTGGACGGAAAAAATCCGTCGCCATTGCCGTTAGCGCGTCGGCAAATGGGTGCAGCCAAGCCGGCATGCGCCAGGTTTCTTTTAGAGCGAATCCTTCCGCAGTTTCCTGTTCGTCGGCCATGTCGTCGGGTGGCCAAGGGGCGAACGGAATTTCGCATCCGTGCTGCCGCAACAAGTCGCGCCGCCGATCGATCTCCCGTCGCAACGAACGGATCGCTTGCAGGCGTTCGTGGGCCGCTACCCGCAAGCGCTGCGCTTCGCCGCGTTCGGTGCGCAGCGTGAATTTCAGAAAATTCCGCAATGTCTGGGCGATGACTGCCAGTTTCTCGTTGAGCGGCAAAGACGTTCGGCAGGCCATCTTCAAGAGATAGCCCTTCATGTGCAGATTGAGCAACATCTGATCGAATCCCGTTAGCCGGGCGCTTTCGCGAAACCACGAAGACTCAACATTGCAGCGATACACGCGGAGCACTTCTGGTAGGGCAACGATCCGCCCTCGTTCCAGCAGGGGAAGCAGCACCGGCCATTCCATGTGCGTGACGACGGGACGTCCTCGATAGTGTCGGCCTGCGAAAGAAATACCCTTCAAGGCGTTGCGGCGATAGACGCCGTAGATGGCGAAACAAGCCATCGATTGAGGCCAGGTAAAAAAATGATGGTGGACGTGGCGCGCAGTCTGATTGGGGTAAATCTCCGGAAGCTCTTGCAACATGGGCTTTCCGGGGCCGAGCAGATCAAGGATGCGAATATTGGAACCGCAGAGCACCACGTCGTGGTTGGCTTCCAGAAAGGCGACGCATTTGCTGATGGCTTGTGCCTCAGAAAAAAAGTCGTCGGAGGCCAGCCAGGTGAAATATTTCCCACTCGCTTCAGCCAAGACACGACCGAAGTTTCTGACGGCGCCGATATTCTCGGAGTTTCGCCAGTAACGCACCCGGCGGTCGGACTCAGCGTATTGGCGGGCAATCTCCCCTGTCCCGTCGGTCGATGCGTTGTCGGAGATGAGAATCTCGAGACGAGGGTAATCCTGCGCCAGCACCGAATCGAGCGCTTCACGCAGGTACCGCTCGCTATTGTTGACGGGCACCCCGATGCTCACCAGCGGCGCTGAATAGGTGTCCGGCATGGCTGACAACTTTAAGAGTTCAATCCCGCACACGCTTGATATAGGCCGACGGCCAATAGGTCACCCGTTCGACGATATTGCCCTCGTTAAACAAAAACGCGGGTTCTTCAATCACAAAGTGCGGATGACTGATGACGAATTCTCGCGCTGCCTGTTGCGGGTTATTCCAAGCCCAATCCGACGAGGATCGCGGGGCGCCAGCCAATTCCGCCATGATGCCATCCATCACCACCAGGTAGGAACCGGCACCCACCAGAGCAGAGTAAGCTTCCAGCTCGGCGCGAACATGCTCCTTGGTGTGGCAGGAATCCAGCAGCACCATCACCTGTTCGTCGCTGCGCACGCGCTGCCGGATTTGTTCGACGACGGACGGTGCAATCGAATCGCCTTCGATGAGTTCAACCAGGTCAAACAGCCTATGCTCTTCGATACTGCGGCGGTTATGGGGCCGAATCTCTTGGTCGATACCGATAACCCGTCCCTTCCCCATGGCTTTGCAGAGCGTGGCATAAAACATCAATGAACCACCGTGCGCAATCCCCGTTTCGACAATGACATCGGGCTGCACTTGGTAGATAACTTCCTGAAGTCGCAGCAAATCCTCGGGCGATTGGATGATCGGCCGCCCCTGCCAGGTAAAGCTGTAAACGTACTTGTTGTCCCAGCCGCAGCGGAGCCAAGCTTGAGAGATAAGGCGAAACGCCTGCGGAGACGCGAGCGGAAATTGCTCGCTTCCACCCGCAGAATGGGTATCACGCACTATTCCAGCTTCGAGATCGATGGTGATCAATTCCACTGGCTCCGGTGCAATTGATAGGCGGCAAGCAGACCCGGCAGTTCGTCGAGCAGACATTTGGGCGAAAAACCAAATTCATCCCGCACGCGCTCAATGTCAATCTGTGGAAAGGCGATGAGCGGGGCATTGTCGATGGTGTGAACTGCGCACGGGAAAATTCGCCTGATCCTGTCGATCAGCTCGCCATGAGAAACATTGCGGCCGCTGGCCAGGTTGTAAATCCGCTGGGTTCCCTGCAGAGCGATGCGCATCAGGAGATTGACGACGTCATCAATACCAATGTAGTCCTTCGAGGATCGCGGATCGCTCTGCAGCGACACCACCCGGTCGCGTATCGCAGCCTTGAGAATTGTAGGCAGGAAGTTCATGGAGGTCCAATCGTCGCCGTAGACGTTCGATAGTCGCACAACGCAGGCCGGACGGCCCGAATTCAGTGCCAGTGATTCGCCGAGCGCCTTGGAGAGATTGTAGAGATCGTCAGCCCACGCCGGCCGGACAGCAAGCACGGCATCCTCGTTGGCGTTGCCGCAAGCATCGAGATAAAGCCGGGTCGAAGACAGATAGACCAAACGATCGAACCTGCAATGCTGCAGAAGGTGGCTCAAATGGCAGACGTGAGCTTCCACCGTGTCGAACGGGCGCGAACGATAATCGCCTGTCAAGCCGATGCAATACAGCACGGTTCCCAACGGAGTTCCAGCAAGTGACTGGTCGCGACCGGGCTTGACCACCTCATGGCCCTGGCGCTGCGCCGCCAGGGCCAGTCGCGAGCCAATGTATCCCGAAGACCCCAGAACAGTTATTACAGCCATACGTCACCTTGACAACGGCTGATGGAGAGCGGGATCTTTTCCATGCAGCAATTTGGGGCTGACGTGGGTCACCACACGTAGTTGCAGACGCTCGACTAAGTCATGCTCTTTACTGGCCAATAGGTTGAATCCGTGCGGTGGTCCTGCGAGATACACTTGGTCGATTGGAATAACCTCGACCGGTACGTTTGCCATGGGCTGGTTGTCTTGATAATCGCGAATTGCCCAAAGCCGGTAGCCGCAGGCCATCAGGTGGCGAACGAGCGATGTGTTTTCTAAACCCTGACTCCAATCGACGTAATTTCGATGCACCTCGAACACCAGATGGGGTGCTTGCGGCCACGGACGTCCCAGCAATTCTTGTGCGCCTGCCAGCGCGTGTTCCTCGCCCCCTTCTAGGTCAAGCATGACGAGGCCCACTGAATCCAAAGCTTGAGCCGCAATATAGCAATCGAGACTAACTGCCGGCACAACTTCAGTTGGCAAGGCGTCGCCGGTAACCGGACTAGCGCTCGCGAGGGCCGGCGGGCCCACAAGCTGCAGGTTCGTGTTGATGTCCCACAACCCGCATTGCTGCACGACCACATTGGCGAATTGATTGAGCTGTAAATTGCGCAGCAAACGCGCGTGGGCAGACTTCATGGGTTCGAATGCATGAACAATGCCATGCGGTAATTGGCTAGCTAAGCTTTGCGCGAGAAAAATCACCTGATCGCCGATATAGGCACCGCCTACGATCACATGGGCTGCGCCTTTGGCCAATGCCAACAGCAGCTTGGTGGTCTGGGGTTCCCAGACGTGATCCGGTTCCGCCTCGGAACTCAAGAGCAGCGCTTCCTCGATTCGGCTATCGAACCCAACCTCGATCACCAGTCCCTTGGCTAACCTGATTTGATGTCGCTCGGACGGCCCAAGCAATGCTCGTACCATCGGTCGCCGGACCTCTATCCGGAAGCGATGAGGGCAATCAGCCACTTGTTCTGCAAGTCGCAATGTTTCCAGCAAAATCCCTCGCAAGGCCGCAAACCGGGTCGCGTCCGGCAGTGACGGTTGCACCGCAGTCAACCCCGGGAGACAAACGGCGGTACCTGATTTCGCATCCGAATGACGATGGTCGGCGGATGGCAATGGTAGATACATGAGTTCCTTACGCACCAGAACTTGGCGCTCAGCAGGCAAGCAGCGCCGGGCCAAGGATCGTCGAAAAGCCTGGCCAATTAGAACAGCGGCGGTGGCAGTCCGGGATGACATTGACCTGCAGCGGCCAGGCAATCGCAACGCTTGGGTCATTCCACCGCACAGCGCCCATGGCCGCAGCATGATAGCTGTGCGAAATCCAGTACAAGACTTCCCCGTCGTCGGTCAATGTCTGATAGCCGTGAGCGCAGCCTTCGGCAATATAGAGCATGCCGCTATTTCCCGTGCTAGGTTCGGTGGCAAACCAACGCCCTCGTCTGGGCGATTCAGGGCAAAGGTCGAGCGCCACGGATGCAGCCTACCGGTTTATTTCCCATGAAGCTTATTATGATCCGCAACCTGTACCGTTCCGCGCTGGCGATTGTACGAGGCGTCGTTTCCAATCGTGAAATCAGCCTGAAGGCGAGTAAGAGACAGCCGTATCCAGCAGCAGGTTGGGTGGCTTGGTTGATGGATTGGAACCGTTTTCGGCGCGCTGCGTTGAGCAGTCGGGCGACATCACTATCGCTTATCGCATGGGCAAGGCGGCCGAGTGAGTCGAAGGACATTCCCGGTTTTATGGACTCAGCCGCCGACGGGAGGAATTTTAGCCCCCGGAGGGCGGGATAGCCGGTACTCCGGCGTATTCCGCCGATGGCTGGGATTCCACATTCGGCGGAATACGCGAGTACGCTATTCCGCCCTACCCTTCTATGGTTCCTGACGGGTGTGATCGGGCTGATTGGCCTGGCGCGGCAATACCCGGGTTAACCCGTGGCTGCGGTGAGTGCCGCTCCACCGCGCCCAGACCCCAATCCCGGTCTCTGGGTTGCTAAGATACCCGCCCCTTTCCCACTGGGAGCGACACCCATGGCCGACTTCATCTGGACTCCCCGCGTCACCGTGGCCGTGTTGGCGGTCCGGGATGGACGTTTCCTGCTGGTGGAGGAACTGGGCCCGGACGGAGCGGTGCTGAACCAGCCGGCCGGACACCTGGAGGAAGGGGAAAGCCTGATCCAAGCGGCGATCCGGGAAACCCGGGAGGAAACCGGCTGGGGCTTTCAGCCGGAAGGGCTGGTGGGTGTCTATCGCTGGCCCCTGCCCGGCGGCGGTAAAACCTATCTGCGCTTCTGTTTCCACGGTCGTTGCCTGGATCACCGCCCCGACCAGCCCCTGGACGACGGCATCCTCGGCGT
This sequence comes from uncultured Chromatiaceae bacterium, assembly GCA_964538875.1. Classification (GTDB taxonomy): domain Bacteria; phylum Pseudomonadota; class Gammaproteobacteria; order Chromatiales; family Chromatiaceae; genus CAZIHO01. The sequence goes on along the minus strand of CAZIHO010000011.1, from coordinate 40,668 downwards.
GCGCTGGCTGACCCAGGATGAGGTGCTGGCGCGCCGGGACCGGCTGCGCAGCCCCCTGGTGCTGGCGTGCCTGGATGACTTCCTGGCCGGATGTTCCCACCCCCTCGACCTGTTGCGGGACATTTAGGAACTTCAACCCATGGGGCGGGGACGGGTGATGGTGGGGCTGTCCGGCGGGGTGGACTCGGCCGTCGCCGCCCTGTGCCTGCGGGACCAGGGCTGGGAGGTGCGCGGCCTGTTCATGAAAAACTGGGAGGAGGATGACGACCGGGACCATTGCGCCGCTGCGGTGGATCTCCAGGCCGCTCAGGAAGTGGCGGAGCGGCTCAGCATCGAGCTACGCACGGTCAATTTCGCCAGCGAATATTGGGACCGGGTGTTTGAGCAATTCCTGGCTGAATACCGGGCCGGCCGCACCCCCAACCCGGACGTGCTCTGCAACAGCGAGATCAAATTCCGCGCCTTCCTGGACCAGGCCCTGACCTGGGGCGCGGACTACATCGCCACCGGCCATTACGCCCGCTCCGAGGCAGGTCCCCACGGCACCCGGCTGCTGTGCCCGGCAGACCTGGACAAGGATCAGACCTATTTCCTCTATCGGCTGAATCAGCAGCAACTGGGCCACAGCCTGTTTCCCCTGGGGGACCTGACCAAACCGGAGGTGCGCCGCCTGGCCCAAGACGCGGGATTGCCCAACCACGCCCGCAAGGACAGCACCGGCATCTGCTTCATTGGAGAGCGCCGTTTCCGGGATTTCCTGGCCCGCTACCTGCCCGCCCAGCCCGGCCCGGTAGAAACCCTGGACGGCCGGGTGATCGGTCAACATCAGGGGCTCATGTTCCACACCATCGGCCAGCGCCAGGGATTGGGCATCGGCGGGCTGGCCGGGGCCGGCGAGGCGCCCTGGTTCGTGGCGGACAAGGACCTGGCACGCAATGCCCTGATCCTGGTCCAGGGCCACCAGCATCCGCGCCTGCTGTTCCGGAGCGTGCGCCTGGCCCAGTTGAGCTGGATCGCCGGTAGTCCCCCGGGTCCGGCGCCCTTTTCCGCCCTGGCGCGGGTGCGCCATCGCCATCCACCCCAGCCATGCCAGGTTTTGGATTTGGCCGGCCAGCAGGGCCGGGTCGAATTCGCCGAACCCCAGTGGGCGCTGGCTCCCGGCCAGTCCCTGGTCCTGTACCGGGATGGCGAATGCCTGGGCGGCGGCATCATGGAGGCGGGGGAGCCCTGGGCGGAACCTGCCGCCCCGCCCCCGGCCCCATGAGCGGCACATCTCCGGGCTCCGCCCCCGTGCCGCTGGTATCGGTCATCATCCGGAGCATGCACCGGCCCACCCTGGGCGATGCCCTGGGCTCGGTAGCGGCCCAGTCGTATCCCAGCGTCGAGGTGCTGCTGGTCAACGCCAAGGGCGGTGCCCACCCGGCCCCCGGCCCCTGGGGCCCCTTTCCCCTGCGCCTGCTCAATCAGGACGGCCCGCCCCTGGCCCGCAGCACGGCCGCCAATTTGGGTCTGGACGCAGCCCAGGGGGAGCTGGCCCTATTCCTGGACGACGATGACCTGATCCTGCCCCCCCACCTGGGGGATCTGGCGGCGGCCCTGGCCAGCCCGGCGTCAACCTGGGTGGCCGCCTACTCCATCACCCAATGCGTGGACCCCAACCTGGAACCCCTGCCCCGGCAGTTCGCCACGCCCTATTCCCACCCGCGTCTGATGGCGGGCAATTTCCTGCCCATCCATTCGGTATTGTTTCGCCTCACCCAGGCGTCCAGGCGCTGCCGGTTCGATGAGCAACTGGACCTGTTCGAGGACTGGGACTTCTGGCTGCAACTGGCGGAACTGGGGCCATTCCAGTTCCTGCCCCAGCCCACCGCCCTGTACCGGATCAGCCCCTCGGGGGGCTTCGGCGTCAACTCCGGAGACCCGGACGCGGCCCGCCGGGCGGTGCTGCGCCTGGCGGGCCAATGGCAAGGACGCTGGTCGCCGCCGGCCCTGTATCAATTGATGGAAGCGGGCCGGCTGGGTTTTGAAGCCAGGGACCAGTTGGCGGAGTTGGAGCCCAAGTCCCAGGCGGACCAACGTCTCCTGGCTGAGCTGCAAGTTCGGAATCAACAGCTTCAACAACAACTAACCGTCTCCGACCAAGCGTTGGCGGCCCTGTATGATTCCCAGAGTTGGCGCTGGACCCGGCCCCTGCGTCGGCTCGCGGCCCTGGTTCAAAAATGGCAAGCAAAGTCCCCTGGCTAGTCCCATGCCCCCCAGATTTTCCGTCATCATGCCCCTCTATAACCACGAAGATTTCGTGGCTGAGGCGATCGACTCGGTGCTGGGGCAGAGTCTTGCCGACCTAGAACTCATCATCATCGACGATGGCTCCAGCGACGGCTCCGCCGGCCAGGTGCGCCACCACCCGGATGCCCGCCTGCGCTTTATTCAGCAGCCCAACCAGGGTGCCCATGTGGCCCTCAACCGGGGCATCGGCTTGGCCCAGGGGGAATTCCTGGCGGTCATCAATTCTGACGACCGTTTTCACCCGGACCGGCTGGCCATCGCCCTGGACCGGCTCAGCCAGGATCAAGCCGACGCCTTTTTCTCCGGCTATGACTTCATGGACCAGGATTCGGCCATCACCCGCCAGGCCAGCGACATCCTGGCCCAGGTCGCCATCCCGGACTGGGACGCTCCAGCCGAACCGGGCGGCCTGATCCCTGGCGAACGCTGGACCCTAGCCCTGTTGGCGGGCAATTTTCTGCACTCCACGTCCAACCTGGTGCTGCGGCGCGCCCTGTGGCCGGCCATCGGTCCATTCCGGGACCTGCGCTACGTCCACGATTTCGACTTCTTTCTGCGCCTGTGCCAGCGGGCCAGAATCGCCTTCGACCGCCGCGCCCTGTTCTCCTATCGCTTCCACGGCAGCAACACCCTGGCCGAGAATGGCCGGGCCTCGGTGCTGGAAACGGTACGGGTGCTGTGGGATTTCCTGAGCCAGTGGCGCCCGGCCGGTCCCCTGTCCGACCGGGTGGCAGGGGAAATTTTTAGCCAGCTCCTGACCCAACTGCGCACCTACGGCGGCGACCGGCCGCTGCTGGCGTTGGCGTTGGCGGACCGGCTGTTGCCCGGCCAGCCCCTAGACGCCTTGCTGGACCAGCCGCAGGTCAAGGCCGGGATCCGGGCGGCGCTTGAAGCCGGCATGGACGCCTATCGCATCCAAGGGGAACTGGATTGGGAGCGGGCCGCCAGCCGCCGCTGGTGGGAAACCAGTCAGGCCTTGCGCCAGGAACTGGATGAATCCCAGGGCAAGCTGGCCTGGCAGGAACAGCAGACCCACCACTGGTGGCAACAATGCCAGGAAGCCAACAGCCAGAGCCAGCGGCTCGCCAGCGAGTTGGAGCAGGCCCAAGTCAAGCTCCAGGTCAGCGGCACCCAGGTCCAGAATTTGACGGCGGCGCTGGCTGCCCAGCGCAGGTATTGCGGGTTGGCGGGTGTCGCATCCCAATGCAAGGCCCGCTTGATGCATCTGATTCAACCACCGAGAAAATGATATGCAATCCCCCCGGGTCGCCATCATCACCAGAACCAAGAACCGCGCCGCCCTGCTGCGCCGGGCGGTGGACAGCATTCTCGCCCAGACCTTTCCCGACTGGATGCATTGGGTGGTCAACGACGGCGGCGACCCCGGACCGGTGGAGGAACTCTTAGCCGGCTACCGGGACCGCTATCAGGGACGGCTAGGCATCATTCACAATCCCACCTCCCTGGGCATGGAAGCGGCCTCCAACGTGGGCATCCGGGCCGGCACCAGCAAATATTTAGTGATTCATGACGATGATGATACCTGGCAGCCGGAGTTCCTGGCCCGCTGTGTGGCTTACCTGGACGCACCGCCACCGGCCCTGCACACGCCCATCGCCGGCGTCATCTGCTACAGCACCCGCATCCTGGAAGAGTTCGACGGTCAGACCGCCAAGGAGGTGTCCCGGGCGCCCTTCAACACCTGGATGAACGGCGTGTCCCTATACCGGCTGGCGGCCTCCAATTGCTTTCCGCCCATTTCCTTTGTGTTTTCCCGGGCCGCCATGGAGGATGTGGGTCTGTTCCGGGAAGACTTACCGGTGCTGGGGGACTGGGATTTTCACCTGCGCTTCGCCGCCCAATACGAAATCGGCCTCATCAGGGAACAACTGGCCAACTATCACCACCGCATGGAGGTCACATCCGGGGATTACGGCAATTCCGTGGTGGCCGGTGACGACAAGCACCGCCGCTACGATCACCTGCTGCGCAACGACCTGTTGCGCCAGGATCTGGCGGCGGGCCGCCCCGGTCTCGGCATGCTGGTCAACGTCGCCAACAGTTTCGAGATCCTGCATCTCCAGTTGAACCAAGTCCAACCCCTTTGGCAGCGGCTGCGGGGATTTCGACTGGCGCGCTGGCTATATCGCAAATTGAAGGGCTAAGCCATGGAGGAACCTTCGATCCCGGCCCTGGTGCCGGCCGGCCTGGCGGAGGCGATTCGCCGCGCCCAAGTGGTGTCCTTCGACGTGTTCGACACCGCCCTGGTGCGGGCCTGCGAACGGCCGGTGGAGGCCTTTTGGCTGGTGGCCCAGGCGGCGAACCTCCCGGACCCAGCGGAATTTGCCCGGCGGCGGATCGACGCGGAGGCCCGCGCCCGGCGCCTAGCCTGGGAAGAGCGCCAAGCCACAGAAGTCACCCTGGAAGAAATCTACGCCCAATTGGAACCGGACTTTGGCACCAGCGCCCCGCTGATGGTCCTGGAGCGGGCGGTGGAGGCGCGTCTATGCCGGCGCCATCCTCTGGTGGGTGCCGCCCACGACTACGCCCGGTCCCTGGGCAAGGCGGTGGGCTTCATCTCGGACATTTACCTGGAGCGGGAATTGGTCGCCGCGCTGCTGGAAAAATGCGGCTACGGCGGTTGGGATTTTCTGTGGGTCTCGTCCGAGGCTGGCGTTACCAAATCCACCGGTGAACTCTTTCAACGGGCGCTGGCGGCCCGGGCGGAACCGCCCGCTGACTGGCTGCACCTGGGCGATAACCTGGACTCGGACCAGCACCAGGCACGGCGGGCCGGACTCAACAGTTGGCTGGTCCCCAAGTGCGTCGATCTGCTGGCCGGCTCGCCCCTGGACCGGCGCCTGCGCCGGGCCGGGGTGGCGCCCCTGGACCTCCCCAAGTCAGCCCCCGCCGCGGGCGCTCCTGGATCCCCCTGGCCCTCCCTGTGCCGGGGCCTGGCGGCGGTCCAGCAGGCCCGCCCGGACCGGGATTTTTGGTGGGACCTGGGTTACACCCAGGTGGGGCTGTTGCTGCTGGGCTTCGCCCTGTGGGTGGGCCGTACGGCGGATCAGATGGGTCTCCCGAAACTCTATTTCCTGGCCCGGGACGGCCACATCATGCACATCATCCACCAGTCCCTGCGCCGGCGCGGGCTGGTGTGCTGCGACAGCCGTTATCTGTACGCCTCCCGGCGCGCCCTCAACCTACCGGCGTTGCTCGCCATCGACGAGAACGCTTGCGATTTCCTGGTCAGTGGTACCAGCCGCCTACAGGTGCGGGAATTTCTGGCCCGTATCGGCCTGGACCCGGCCGCGCTGCTGCCCCAGATTCAGGCGGCTGGGTTCCGGGGCCCGGACCAGCGAGTAGAAACCGGCACCGACTACGGCCAACTGCGGGCCCTATTCCGCTCCCTGGACCAGGTGCTGCTGGCCCAGGCGGCGGCGGAGCGGGACCTGCTGAAGGAATACTTGCGCCGGGAACAACTGTTGGACCAGCCCCACATCGGGCTGGTGGATATCGGCTGGCACGGCAGCTTGCAGGATTCCCTGGGGGACCTGACCCGGCTATTCGGTTGTGCCAGCCCCCTGACCGGCTTTTACCTGGGCACCTTCCCCCCGGCCCGGCGCCGGGTGGCCGCTGGTGCCGACCATCGTGCCTATCTGTGCGAGGGCGGTGAGCCCAGTGCGCGCTTCCAGATCATTCACCGCTCCGTAGAAGTCTTTGAATGGCTATTTTGCGCCCCCCACGGCAGCGTGTTGGGCTTCCGCCAGCAGGCGGACGGCACCATCGAGCCCCTGCTGGAATCCGGGGACCTGGAACAGGCCCGCCATGCCAGCGCCGAGCGGATGCAGGCCGGGGCGCTGCGCTTCATCGAGGACGCCCTGGATTGCTTCACCCCAGCCGCCCCGCCGCCGCCCATCGGGCCGGACCTGGCGGTGAGCCTGTTGGCGGAACTGCTGATCCGGCCCAGCGCCGAGGAAGCCCAACGGCTGGGGGACCTGCCCCACGCCGAAGGCTTCGGCAACGTCATGCGGGTGCGGCCCATCGCCCAACCGGCCGCCAAGCCCTATCAGCCGTTGGCTTGGCTACGCCTGTACCGGGACTACCACACGGCCTTTTGGAAGCCCGGCTACTTGCGGCGTCTACGCCCGGATTGCTGGTGATGTAACCGCTGTTTGGCAGCCTTTGACCAAGCGCCGGGCGCTGGTGTCAGTCCAGGATGCCCAACCGGTCCCACAGGGCATCCACCCGCTCTCGCACCTCGGCGCTCATTTGAATCGGCGTGCCCCATTGGCGTTGGGTTTCCCCTGGCCACTTGTGGGTGGCGTCGAACCCCAGTTTGGAACCCAGCCCCGCCACCGGGGAGGCGAAATCCAGGTAGTCGATGGGTGTGTTCTCGATCATCAGGGTATCCCGGGCCGGGTCCATGCGGGTGGTCAGGGCCCAGATCACGTCCTTCCAGTCCCGGGCGTTGATGTCGTCGTCGGTGACGATCACCAGCTTGGTGTACATGAACTGGCGCAGGAACGACCAAACACCCAGCATGATCCGCCGGGCGTGGCCGGGGTACTGTTTCTTGATGGTCACCACCGCCAGCCGGTAGGAACACCCCTCCGGCGGCAGGTAGAAATCCTGGATCTCCGGAAACTGCTTTTGCAGGATGGGCACGAACACCTCGTTCAGGGCCAGGCCCAGGATGGCGGGCTCGTCCGGCGGCCGGCCGGTGTAGGTGCTGTGATAGATGGGGTCTGGCCGGTGGGTGATGCGCTCGATGGTGAAAATGGGAAACCGCTCCACCTCGTTGTAATAGCCGGTGTGGTCGCCGTAGGGGCCCTCGTCCGCCAGTTGGCCGGGATGGATATAGCCTTCCAGCACGATTTCCGCCGACGCCGGCACCTGAAGATCATGGGTCAGGCAGGAGGTGACCTCGGTGCGGCTGCCCCGCAACAGGCCGGCAAAGGCGTATTCGGATAGGTTGTCCGGAATGGGCGTCACCGCCGCCAGCAGGGTAGCCGGATCCGCGCCCAGGGCCACCGCCACCGGGAAAGGCTGGCCGGGATGCACCCGCTGCCAATCCCGGAAATCCAGGGCGCCGCCCCGGTGGGCCAGCCAGCGCATGATGACCCGGTTGGGACCCAGCACCTGCATCCGGTAGATGCCCAGGTTCTGGCGCGGCTTGTCCGGTCCCTTGGTGACCACCAGCCCCCAGGTGATGAGGGGCGCGGCGTCGCCGGGCCAGCAGGTCTGGACCGGTAAATCTCCCAGATCCACCGCCGCTCCTTCCTTGACCCGTTCCTGACAGGGGGCGGACCGCCGGGTCTTAGGCGCCATGTCCAGCACCTTGCGGAAAATCGGCAGTTTGTCCCAGGCGTCCCGCATACCCTGGGGTGGCTCCGGTTGCTTGAGAAAAGCCAGCAATTCACCGATTTCCCGCAGCGCGGTAGTGGACTCGGCGCCCATGCCCAGGGCCACGCGCCTGGGCGTCCCGAACAGATTGGCCAGCAACGGCACCCGGGAATCTTTGACCCGCTCAAACAGTAGCGCCGGTCCCCCAGCGCGCAGGGTGCGGTCACAAATTTCCGTGATTTCCAGGCGCCGGTCCACTTCCAGTTGAATCCGCTTGAGTTCGCCTTGGCGCTCTAACTGGGACAGAAAGTCCCTCAAATCAGTAAATTGCATACTCGTCTCCGCGTACCGGGGGATCTGGTGCTAAACTCGGGTCACTTCAGGTCCCTGTTCCATTCGCGCCCGGACGCGCGGCGGGCACGTCCCCACCCGACGGGGAACGCAGCGAGATTCATCCGACATGTCCAATCCCGCCCTCGAACCCCGGGTTTCCGTCGTTATCGTCAACTATAACGGTGGACCCTATTTGCTGGATACCCTGCGCTCGGTGCTGGCCTCCTCGGTGCCGGTGGAAGCGCTGGTGGTCGACAACGGCTCCCACGACGAAAGCGTCCTGCTGCTCCGGTCGGAACTGGGCCAGGAGCCGCGCCTGCGGATCATCGAGAACGGCGCCAACCTGGGTTTTGCCCGGGCCAACAACATCGGCTTCGCGGCGGCGCGGGCGGACCATATCCTGGTACTGAACCCGGACTGTGTGCTGGAGCCGGATACCCTGGAGCGCATGTTGGCCATCCTAGAGCGGCACCCTGGGGTGGGCATGGCCGGTTGCTTGATCCGCAATCCGGACGGCAGCGAGCAGGCCGGGTGCCGGCGTTCGATCCCCACTCCCTGGACCGGTCTATTGCGGGCCCTGCACCTGAGCCTGGTGCTGGGCGGCAAAGAACGCCTCAATCAGGTGGACCTGACCCACCATCCCCTGCCGGCCGGGCCGGTGCCGGTGGAGGCCATTTCCGGCGCCTTCATGTTGGTGCGCCGCCCCGCCCTGGACCAGGTGGGTCCCATGGACCCCGGTTATTTCCTGCATTGCGAGGACCTGGACTGGTGCAAGGCGTTCCAGCAGGCGGGCTGGCACATCCTATTCGTGCCCGACGTGGCGATCCTCCACCATAAGGGCGTGTGCAGCAACGAACGGCCCCTGTTCGTGCTCTGGCACAAGCACCGGGGCATGGTGCGCTTTTACCGGAAATTCCTGCGCCACAGTTATTCCGCGCCCCTCAACCTGTTGGTGGTGCTGGGGGTCTGGCTGCGCTTCGCCGTCTCCGCGCCGGCCGCCTGGCTGGCGTTGCAATGGCGCAATCATGTGGGCACCGGCTCCGACGACCTGGGCCGGGGCGATCAGCGGCCCCCGGCCTCCGGCGGCGCCCTGCCCCTGTTGCCGGAACTCCGGGACCGGGCGGTATTGGTGACCGGCGGCACCGGCTTCGTGGGCCAGCGCCTGGTGGCGGAACTGCTGCGCCAGGGCGCTCAGGTCAGCGTGCTGACCCGGGATCCGGCCCAGGCCCGCGTCCTCTGGCCGGCCGACCAGGTGCGCCTGCTGGCTGGCGACTTGGCGGATCCTCTCAGCCTGGGAACCCCGTTCAAGGACATCGACATCCTGTTTCATCTAGCATCCCAGGCCCATGTGCTGGACCAGGACCAGCAGGGCAGCGCCCAGCGCCACCGGCTGGTGACTGAGCGGGGCACCCAGGCCCTGCTGGGCGCCATCGCCCGCTCCGGTCTCAAGAGCCTGGTATTCGCCAGCAGCGTCAAGGCCATGGGCGAGGAAGACCCGCGCTGCCTGGACGAGGACCATCCCCCACACCCGGAAAGCCCCTATGGCCAAGCCAAACTGGCCGCCGAGCGCCTGATGCTGGCGATCAGCCGGCCTGGCGGCCCCCGGGTGGCGGTGGTGCGTCTGCCCATGGTGTATGGCCCCGGCAACAAGGGCAACCTGCCGCGCATGATCGAGGCCATCGAACGGGGCCGCTTCCCGCCCCTACCCCGCACCGGCAACCGCCGCTCCATGCTCCACGTCGAGGACGCGGTGCAGGCCCTGCTACTGGCGGCGGTGCGCCCCGAGGCGGCGGGTCAGGTGTATGTGGCCACCGATGGGCATGCCTACGCCACCTCGGAGATCTACCGGTTAATCAGCCAGGGGTTGGGCCGCCGTCCGCCCCGCTGGAAGTTCCCCCTGGTGCTGCTGCACGGGGCGGCGCGGCTGGGTGACTGGCTATCCCGCCTAGGCCTGCCCACGCCCATTTCCAGCGTCCAGGTCCGCAAGCTGTTGGGCTCCGCCTGGTATAACGACACCAAGATTCACCGGGAGCTGGGCTTCAAGGCGCACCACGATTTAGAGGGGGCGCTGCCGGCTATCCTGGCCGACATGCACCTGCCCAGCGCCGCCACGCCGGGCGCCAATGCCCCAGCCGGGGATAGCCTGGCGCCCCGGGGCGGCTGACCCCTGTCCTGCGGTGCCGCGCCCGGCAGCGGGTGCGGCTCAACGATGGGACTGATATTGGGTACGGGTGGGCGCCCGCATGATGATGTCAGGAACCCGGTCCAAGGGCAGGATGGCGTCCACCGCCCCCAGCTTGACCGCCTCCTTGGGCATACCGTACACCACGCAGGAGGCTTCATCCTGGGCCACGGTGAAGGCGCCGGTTTCGTGCAATTCCTTGAGTCCCCGGGCGCCGTCATCACCCATACCAGTCATGATGATCCCCACCGCGTTGGGGCCGGCGGCCTGGGCGGCGGAGCGGAACAGCACGTCCACGGACGGCCGATGCCGGCTGACCAGGGGTCCATCCCGGATCTCCACCCGGTACTGGGCGCCGCTGCGGCGCAGCAACATGTGATAGGCGCCGGGGGCGATCAGCACCAGTCCGGGGATCAGGCGGTCATTGGCCTCCGCCTCCTTGACGTGGACCTGGCACAGGCCGTCCAGGCGCTTGGCGAAGGCGGCGGTGAACTGGGCCGGCATGTGTTGTACCACCACCACGCCGGGCGCGGTGCGGGGCAACCGGGTCAGCACATATTCCAAGGCTTGGGTACCGCCGGTGGAGGTGCCGATGGCCACCAGCCGGTCCGTGGTCTCGCCCAACACCCGGGGTCCCTGGTCCGGTAGCATGGCGTCGGCGTGCAACTTAGGCGCCACCGCCGGCGCCGGCGCCGGGGTAGAGGCTGGGCGGGCATGGGAAACCCGGGCCCGGGCCGCCGCCTTGACCGTGTCCCCCAGCAGGATGTGAGAATCCTGAAGAAAGCCCTTCAACCCCACCTTGGGCTTGGTGATGATGTCCACCGCCCCGGCGCTGAGGGCCTGGAGCGTCACGTCGGCGCCCTTGTCGGTGAGGGTGGAACAGATCACCACCGGCGTGGGCCGCTCGGTCATGATGTGCTTAAGGAAAGTAATGCCATCCATGCGGGGCATTTCGATGTCCAGCACGATGACGTCCGGCCACTCCTTTTTCAGGAAATTCAGCGCAAACAGGGGATCGGACACGGCGCCGATGACCTTGATGCCCCCGACACTGGTCAACTGTTCGGTCAGAACCTGCCGCACCACGGCGGAATCATCGACGATGAGAACCCTGATGTCGTTCATGATGCTTAAGTCCTACCAGAAATCCGCTTGGGCCGAGGCATGTTCCTGCTCATCCATGCTATGCCGCCAGAATTCCCGCTCCTCCTTAATCAACTCATCGTCCGGCCGGGTCTGGATCCGACGCACGTACACCGCGTAATCCTCGCCGGAGAAATGAATTTGCCGCCCCCAATGGCCGCCCAGATCCGCCGCCACTAGAGGAATGCCCTCATTGGACAAAAACTCCTTGACGAAGCGGACATTTACCGAGCCCACGCAGAGGAAGTTGTCCCGCCCTGCGGTGGTGCCCAGCACATTGCCGCCGCCGAACGCCTTGGCCATGAATTTGCGCCGGTCGGCGCCGGCCCGCAGCATCTTGTTGATCAGCAACTCCATGGCGTGGATGCCATAGCGCCCCACATCCGAGGCGATGACTGGAATGTCCCGGGCATAGCGCCGGTTGGCCAGCAGGAAATGGTTCATCCCGAACACCCGGTTGACCGGGTCGTATAGGCACACGGAGACGCAGGAACCCAGCAGGGTGGAGAGGGTGATGCAGTCCCGGGAAATCTCGCAGTCGCCCGGATGCAGGAAAATCCGGCCTGGGCCGCCTAGGGGTTGAATCGCCATGGCCCCTGCCTCAAGCACCCGGCCGGGGCGGCCGCCGGTAAATGGATGGACGAATCATTTTCAGGTCAGCGGTTACCCCATGCAGGGTCTCCACATGACTGGTGAACAGATAGCCCCCAGGGCGCAGGGACGCCACCAGGCGCCCCACCACATCGGCCTTGGTATGATTATCAAAATAAATCAATACATTACGCAAGAATATCAAATCATATTGGGTCTGATCCGGCAGGCCGACCTTGAGATTGGCATAAATGAACCTGGCCCGCCGCGCCAGTTTGGGGTCGATCAGCAGCTGGCCTTCCTGGGAGCGTATGCCCTTCAAGCAGTATTTGACCAGCATTTCCCGGGGGATGCCCCGCGCCCGTTCCATGGGATAGAGGGCGGCGCGGGCCTGGGCCAGCACCCCCTGACTGATGTCGGACCCCACCACTTCCCAGTCACCGTTACCCAGCGTTTCGGCGCACTCCATGGCCAGGCTGTACACCTCCTCCCCCGAGGAACAGGCGGCGCTCAGGGCGCGGAACGGGCGCCCCACAAAGGCCGGCAACAAATGCTCCCGCAAATAGTTGAAGTGGGCGGGTTCCCGAAAGAAGTAGGTTTCATGGGTGGTCAGCAGATCCACCATCTGCTGGAGTTCAGATTCCTGGCCTTGGCTGTTGACCAGGTTGAAATAGTCGCCGTAGCTGCGCAGACCCTGAGCCTTGACCCGCTTGAGCAAGCGGCTGGCGACTAGGGGCTTCTTTTGCTCGCCGAGACTGATGCCGGCGTGATCGTAAATGTAGCGCCGGAACTGCTCGAACTCCCGGTCCGACAGGGCCAGGATATCGTCAAAATCGTTAGTAACCGCCATCCCAGTACCCCGGCCAAGCGAGAGAACTTCCCTAGCGAGCCGACGGATTCGCCGCGCCCCCCGACCTTCCTATCCAAATCAAAAAAACCTGGACACCCCGGCCCCAGGTCCTATTCCCGGCACTCACCAACCGGCGCCTCCCCTGATGTTGCAATATTAAACCCTTCGGCCCCGTGGCGCCTTACCGCTACCGGAATCAAGCCCCCGGCACCGGCGCCACGACCAGCCGGTCCGGCGCCGGGCTCGGCGGCCCGCATAGCCTAGGCCCGGGGCCGTTCCAGCAACGCCGGCGGGTTGCCGCCCAATTCGCCGGCGCCCCGGACGCGGGACAATTCTTCCACCGACAACACATGCTCGATATTGAGCAGGATCATGAAGCTGTCATTGACCCGCCCCATGGCCTGGATGAAATCAGTGCGAATGTCGGTGCCGAAATCCGGCGCCGGCTGCATGTGGCTGGCGGGAATCTCTAGGATCTCATTGACCTCGTCCACCAACATGCCGATCAATTGCTGGTCATGATGGGCGGACACCTCCACCAACACAATGGAACTGCGCTTACCCAATTCCGAGCTGCCCTTGGACAGGCGCGCGCCCAAATCAATCACCGGCACCACGTTGCCGCGCAGATTGATGACGCCACGGATGAAGTCCGGCGTCATAGGAACTCGGGTCATTTGACCCACCTCGATGATTTCCTTCACGTCCAGGATGCCGATGGCGTAGCGGTCTCCCGCCACCTGAAAGGTCAAAAACTGCCGCGCATCCTCTTCTATGATCGCGGGCACCCCGGAGCGCCCCTGCGTCACCATTTGCTTCATCGCATTACCCTCTGGTCAAAATTCACCGGGCCTCGGCGCCGCCGCCCCGGCGGTTTCAGGGGCGAACCCATCCGCCCCTGCCCGATTCAAATCCTAGCCCGCCTACCAGGCACCCATTGCTGCTGGGGACCGGGGCCCTGTCGCCGCCCCGTCCTCCATCTTGAAGAACGCCATGGTATGGCGCAACTGCTCCGCCTGGCCCGCCAATTCCTCGGAGGTGGCGGCCAATTCCTCGGATGCGGCGGCGTTTTGCTGGGTGGCCTTGTCTAGTTGACTCATGGCGTTGCTGATCTGGGCGATCCCCGAGGACTGCTCCCCGGACGCGGCGGTGATTTCCTCCACCAGATCGGCGGTCTTGCCTATATTGGGCACCATGCGCTGTAACAGACGTCCCGCTTCCTCCGCGATGGCCAGGCTGTCCGTGGCCAGTTGATTGATGGACTGGGCGGTCAAGCGGCTGTTTTCCGCCAGCTTGCGCACCTCCGCCGCCACCACCGTAAAGCCCTTGCCATGCTCGCCGGCCCGGGCCGCCTCGATGGCCGCGTTCAGGGACAGCAGGTTGGTCTTGTAGGCGATGTCCTCGATCAGCCCGATCTTACCGGCGATTTCCCGCATGGCGGACACGGTCCGGCTCACCGCCTCGCCGCCCCGGGAGGCCTCCGCCGACGCGTTGGTGGCGATGCCGGCCGTGACCCGGGCGTTTTCTGAGTTCTGCTGCACCGAGGAATTCAACTGGTCCACCGAGGAGGTGGTTTCTTCCACGCCGGCGGCCTGTTCCGTGGCCCCCTGGCTGATGGTCTGGGCGGTGGCACTCACCTGGTTGGACGCGCTGGCCAGGTTGTCCACGCCGGAGCGGACGTCCGCCACCACTTGGCGCAACTTATCGCCCATGCTGGACAGGGCGGCGGCCAATTGGCCCAGTTCGTCGTGCTGATCCAAGTCGATTCGGGCGGTGAGATCCCCTTCCGCCATGGAGGCGGCGAAGGCAACCCCCTTGCGCACCGGCCCGGTGATGCCCCGGGTAATCAGCCAGGCCACCAACAGACCCAGCAGCACGGCAACCGACAGGGCGCCCAGGATCAGGGTCTCGGACTGGTTCACTTCCTGTCGCATCTTAGCTTCCTGATCTGCGGCGGCGACTTCCACCACCGCCTGGGCCGCTTCCGCGTCCCGGTCGAGGTCTTGTTGGGCCTTACGCTGGTCTGCTCCCAATTGCACGAATTGGTCGAAGGCTTGCTCATACTCCCCCAACACCTTGGTGAAGTCGTCGATCTGCTCGATATTCTTTTTGTTCTTGAAGCGCACTTTCAGGTCCGCCGCCCCGGTCTTGATCTTGCCGAGCCGATCCCGGGCCAACACCACATACTTGTCCTCGCCCTCGGAAATGATGATTTCTTTCTCCGCCTTGCGCGCTTCCAGATACCAGAGCAGCAGTTGGTTGGCGTCGTCCGCCTTGGCCAATTTGTCGGACAAGAAGGCGGCGGCGGCGGTGCGGGACTTGGCCAGTTCTTCATTCATGGCGGTGCGGATGGGCTTGGCCACCTCCATCAGGAGCTGTCCGTGTCCGGAGACGCTGGTCAAACCCGCCTCATTGCGGCTATCAAACCAGTCCTTGAAGGCTTGCCGGTAGGCATCAGTGACGGCCAGAATCTGGTCCGCATTGGCACGCACCGTGGCATTATCGGTCCGGGACGGCATACCGGCGGCGATTTCCTGAATTTTGTTCAAGTGGCCCTGCACCGCTAGGGCGAATTTTTCATCGCCGCGCAACTGGTAATCCTTTTCCGCCCGGCGCACCAGCAACGCCTGTTCCACCACCTCACCCACATCCTCCACCAGGGCCATATCCTGCTCGGCGGCCCTATCGATCTCTTGGCGTCCCTTGACCAACTGGTCCTGTTGATCTTGGACCATGGCTTCCGTGGTGGTGACCACTTGCTCGGACGCCGCCCGCATCCGCGCCAGGTTTTGGTCCCGGGCTTTTTGAGCGTCCAGGTAGCGGGTGAAAGTCTGCTCATAGGCCGCCGCCTTGGCCAGTATGTCATCCATTTGCCTCTTGTTGGCTGGGTCCTTGAACTTTTGGTCCCGGGCCACCCGGGCCACCTCTTTGAGGGCGGCCAGGTTCTTATTTAGTTCCTCGACGTCCTTGGCATTGGGTTTGATGATGTAGCTTTTCTCGTGGTCCCTGGAGTCAGCGATCAAACGGGTTAGATCCGCCATATCCCCGACGTTACCGATCCGCACCACCACGCTCCCCAGACCGCTCCAGGCCACCCAGGCCAGGCCGATGGTGAGCGCCAACACCACCAGGAAACCACCCCCGATCTTGACCCCCACCTTCAGGTTCTTAAGCATGGAATTCGCCCCTTTTGACAAACCCCGCCCGAGCATGGGCCAGTCCGGTCAGGGCCTGCACGTCCAGGATCAGCGCGATGTCCCCGGAACCCAGGATGGTCGCTCCCGCTACCCCCTTGAGTTGTTCGAACAGAGGACCCAACGGCTTGATGACGGTCTGTAATTCTCCGTGCAGATGGTCCACCACCAAGCCCGCCTTTTCATGGCCAAACCGCACCACCACCAGGCTTTCCCGGTCGCCCTGGGCCGGACCCGCGTGGGCGCTGAAAAATTCCTTGAGGCGCAGGTAGGGCAGCACTTCGCCCCGCAGGTTCATGTATTGCTGGTGGCCTTCGTGGCCGCTGTCGATTTCCACGCATTCCACTACCTGGCCCAACGGAATCACGTAGTGTTCGCCGTTGGATTCCACCAGGAAGCCGTCAATGATGGCCAGCGTCAGCGGCAGCACGATGGTGACCTGGGTGCCTTGGCCTTCTGCGCTGTCCAGTTCCACCGAGCCGCGCAGCCCTTCGATGTCCCGCCGCACCACGTCCATGCCAACCCCGCGACCCGAGAGGTTGCTGGCTTGGTCTTTGGTGCTCAGGCCCGGCTCGAAGATGAGCCGGAAGGTTTCTGCCCGGCTCAGCACTTGGTCCGGCCGGACCATGCCTTTGTCTTCGGCCTTGGCGCGAATCCGTACCGGGTCCAGTCCCGCTCCGTCGTCCTTGATCTGGATGACGATGTGCCCAGAGTCGTGGCAGGCGCTGAGCTGGACCGTGCCCTTGGCCGGCTTGCCCAGTGCCGCCCGGGTCTCGGGGGCTTCGATGCCGTGGTCCACGGAGTTGCGGATCAGGTGGGTCAGGGGGTCGACGATCTTTTCCACCACGGTCTTGTCCAGCTCGGTCTCGCCGCCGGTGATGACTAGGTCGATGTCTTTGCCCAGTTCTTTGCTGACGTCCCGGACCAGGCGCCGGAAGCGGGTGAAGGTTTCGCCTATCTGGACCATGCGCAGTTGCAGGGCGTTGTCCCGGATTTCCGCCACCAGCCGTTTGATGCCGTCGACCACTTCTTGGACGTCGTCCAGACCGTGCCGCTCCACCATGACTTGCATGGTGGCGCTGTTGATGACCAGCTCGCCCACTAGGTTGATGAGGTAGCCTAGCCGTTGGGCGTCTACCCGGATGTATTGGGCTTCTTGGGCCGCCCGCTCCTTGGCTTGTTCTTGTTTGCGTAGCGCTTGTTCTACCACCGGTTTCTGGATCAGTTCCTGTTCTACCAGAATCTGGCCCAGGGGCCGGGTGGCCGATGCCGGCTGGGTCAGGGCTTCCTGGCCTTGCAGGTGGAGCGCCTTGTCGATTTCTTTGTCGGTCAGGGCGCCAATCTGGACCAGGAGTTCGCCCAGCCGGATGACTTGGTCTTCCGGCACCGATTCGAGTACCTGCAGGTATTGTTCTACCCGGGAATGGGGCGGCAGGATGCGGATCTCGCAGTCGTCTTCCGCGAACTCGAACACGGCTTCGATGGTTTTTTTGTCCGCGTCGCTGCGGAAGAAGATGCGAAAGTCGAGGTAGCAGTGTTCGGGGTCGAATTGGGCCGCGCGCGGTAGCCGTTCGGTCAGGGTGACGACTTCGAGAATGTCGCCCAAACTGCCCAGGTAGCGCAGGAAGGACAGGGGGTCGATGCCGTTGCGCAGCGCGTCCGGTCCAAACCGGAGGATGATGATCCAGTTGTCTTCGCCACCGGCCCGTCCGCCCAGTTTTTCTACCAGGCCAGCCTGGCTATCCTGGGCCGGTTGCAGGCCGCCGCCGGTCAGCCGGGCCACCACTTCCGCGCCCCGGCTCTTCAGCGCCGGGTCAATGTCCTTGGGGTCCGCCGCGTCCAGCACCGCCTTGACCAGGGCAAGGGTGTGGTCCCGGCATTCCAGCAGGATCGCCACCAGACCGGCGTCCAGGGCCCGGCTGCCAGCCCGTACCTTGTCTAGCAGGGTCTCTACTTCGTGGGTGAAGGACACCACCGGGTCAAACCCAAATACGCCGGCCGCGCCCTTGATGGTGTGCATGGCCCGGAACACTTGGTTCAGTAGTTCCGGGTCACCGGGGCTGGCTTCTAGCGCCAGCAACGCCAGTTCCATTTGTTCTAGCAGACCTTCCGCTTCTTGGGAGAAGGTCAGTTTGGCGTCGTCGTAGCTCATGCCGTCTTCCAATCGGCGGATATCACCACCGGGTCGCCAAAGCGGGCTTGTAGCCGCAGCAGTTCCAAAACTTCATAAACCGCGTGGCTGTGGTGGGTCAGCCGCAGGGGTTTGCCAGCCAGTTCCGCTTCTCGCTTCAGCACCAGCAGTAATTGCACCCCCGCGCTGTCCATCTCGGTCACTCCCGCCAGGTCTAATTCCAGTTCCTGGCTCCGCTCCAGTTGACCCAGCAGGTCCGGTAAGTACCGCCCCGCGCTGTAAATGCTCAGTTCTCCTTCAATGGGAACCTGGCACACGCCGCTCCCAGCCTCCGTTTGTTCGTTCATCGGCCGCTCCGGTTTAGGGCAATACCAACTTGGATACCGCGTCCAGCAAAATCGGCGGTTGGAACGGCTTGACCAGCCAGGCCTTCGCTCCCGCTTCCTTCCCTTCCATCTTCTTCGACTGCTCCGACTCCGTCGTCAACATCATGATCGGCGTGAATTTGTAGTTCGGCAGTTGCTTCACCGCCTTCACCAGCGCAATCCCGTCCATGTTCGGCATGTTCACGTCGCTCACGATCAGGTGAACCTTCTGACCCTTCAACTTCCCCAGCGCGTCACGTCCATCACAGGCCTCCAATACCTCATAACCCGCTCCACGCAACGCAATCCCCACCACCTGCCGCAGCGACGGCGAATCGTCCACCACCATGATCAGCTTGCCCATCGGACATAGCTCCTGTTTATGATCTGGCCCGAATAGACCTTCCCGGCCCTATTCGAGCAACGCCAAGGCCGCCATAGCCCCGGCCTCGGCTTGCGCGGCTTGCCGCCGCACCGGGGCATCCCTGCCCAGGATTAGCCCGGCCCTGCTGGATGGCCGGCGCTAATATCCCGCTCGAAACCCTGCCGGCTCCAACGCGCCGCCGACTTGCCTGACCGTGCCAGCCTATACCGGCGGCAGGAGTGGATTCCGGTACCTTGGATGGGAACCCCGTCGAAGTTCCTGGTCGCAGCCGTACCAGCTACCTATAGGGGTGTTGCGGCACCGACGGCAACAAATTGAGGGATCGCAGCAAAAAATCGCCGGAAACCTAGCCGGCGAACCGGAATCAAGCCGGTCGAGGAGTCGAGATTGGACCTGCCGGGTCCTCATCGGGCCATGGCTCCCGTTCCAGCCCGGTTCCCAGGGGGGGTCCGGGCCAAATGGAGCCTAGATATCAGGATTTTTTCCGGCTTCACCGGCTAACAGGCACGGCAATGACCGGGAACCCCTTGGGGTCCGCCGGGTCCGCTGCAAGGCGCGGGAAGGATGGCCCAGGGCCGGGCCTGGTCGATACCGGCTCCCAGCCCTGGGGAATCGCCCGCCGACCATGGCGATTGCCCAGA
Organism: uncultured Chromatiaceae bacterium; assembly: GCA_964538875.1. Taxonomy (GTDB): domain Bacteria; phylum Pseudomonadota; class Gammaproteobacteria; order Chromatiales; family Chromatiaceae; genus CAZIHO01. Next base: position 21,218 of record CAZIHO010000011.1, on the reverse strand, counting down.
GCTGGAGCAGCCAATTAGTCGGCTTGCGCAGCGGCCACGGCCGTGCCCGCCTCGGCCACATTCTGGATGTGGGCCAACTCATCCACCGACAACACGTGATTGATGTCCAACAGGATCATGAAGGTTTCATTGACCCGCCCCATGGCGTGGATGAAATCGGTGCGAATCTGGCTGCCGAAATCCGGCGGCGGTTGTAAATGATTGGTGGGAATTTCCAGAATTTCCCGCACCTCGTCCACCAGCATGCCGATCAGTTGCTGACCGCCGCCGTGGGACGCCACCTCCACCAACACGATGGAACTGCGCTTGCCCAGTTCGGAACGGCCCTTGCCTAGGCGCACGCCCAAATCCACCACCACCACCACGTTGCCCCGCAGGTTGATGACGCCCCGGATGAAGTCCGGAGTCATGGGCATGCGAGTCATTTCGCTGATCTCGATAATTTCCTTCACGTCCAGGATGCCCACCGCGTAGCGCTCCCCGGCAACTTGGAAAGTCAAGAATTGGTGGGACTCCTCTTCCAGCACCGCCGTGACTTCGGAGCGGGACTGGTTGGCCAGGGCCGACCCGGTCGTCCCTAGCTGAGACGTCATCTGCTTCATCAATCAGTCTCCTACAATGATTTCGTTGTTCGGCCAGACCAATCCGGCCTTGCGCATCAAGACAACAACTTCTCTCGGCCCCTGACAAACCCCGCCCGAGCATGGGCCAGTCCGGTCAGGGCCTGCACGTCCAGGATCAGCGCGATGTCCCCGGAACCCAGGATGGTCGCTCCCGCTACCCCCTTGAGTTGTTCGAACAGAGGACCCAACGGCTTGATGACGGTCTGTAATTCTCCGTGCAGATGGTCCACCACCAAGCCCGCCTTTTCATGGCCAAACCGCACCACCACCAGGCTTTCCCGGTCGCCCTGGGCCGGACCCGCGTGGGCGCTGAAAAATTCCTTGAGGCGCAGGTAGGGCAGCACTTCGCCCCGCAGGTTCATGTATTGCTGGTGGCCTTCGTGGCCGCTGTCGATTTCCACGCATTCCACTACCTGGCCCAACGGAATCACGTAGTGTTCGCCGTTGGATTCCACCAGGAAGCCGTCAATGATGGCCAGCGTCAGCGGCAGCACGATGGTGACCTGGGTGCCTTGGCCTTCTGCGCTGTCCAGTTCCACCGAGCCGCGCAGCCCTTCGATGTCCCGCCGCACCACGTCCATGCCAACCCCGCGACCCGAGAGGTTGCTGGCTTGGTCTTTGGTGCTCAGGCCCGGCTCGAAGATGAGCCGGAAGGTTTCTGCCCGGCTCAGCACTTGGTCCGGCCGGACCATGCCTTTGTCTTCGGCCTTGGCGCGAATCCGTACCGGGTCCAGTCCCGCTCCGTCGTCCTTGATCTGGATGACGATGTGCCCAGAGTCGTGGCAGGCGCTGAGCTGGACCGTGCCCTTGGCCGGCTTGCCCAGTGCCGCCCGGGTCTCGGGGGCTTCGATGCCGTGGTCCACGGAGTTGCGGATCAGGTGGGTCAGGGGGTCGACGATCTTTTCCACCACGGTCTTGTCCAGCTCGGTCTCGCCGCCGGTGATGACTAGGTCGATGTCTTTGCCCAGTTCTTTGCTGACGTCCCGGACCAGGCGCCGGAAGCGGGTGAAGGTTTCGCCTATCTGGACCATGCGCAGTTGCAGGGCGTTGTCCCGGATTTCCGCCACCAGCCGTTTGATGCCGTCGACCACTTCTTGGACGTCGTCCAGACCGTGCCGCTCCACCATGACTTGCATGGTGGCGCTGTTGATGACCAGCTCGCCCACTAGGTTGATGAGGTAGCCTAGCCGTTGGGCGTCTACCCGGATGTATTGGGCTTCTTGGGCCGCCCGCTCCTTGGCTTGTTCTTGTTTGCGTAGCGCTTGTTCTACCACCGGTTTCTGGATCAGTTCCTGTTCTACCAGAATCTGGCCCAGGGGCCGGGTGGCCGATGCCGGCTGGGTCAGGGCTTCCTGGCCTTGCAGGTGGAGCGCCTTGTCGATTTCTTTGTCGGTCAGGGCGCCAATCTGGACCAGGAGTTCGCCCAGCCGGATGACTTGGTCTTCCGGCACCGATTCGAGTACCTGCAGGTATTGTTCTACCCGGGAATGGGGCGGCAGGATGCGGATCTCGCAGTCGTCTTCCGCGAACTCGAACACGGCTTCGATGGTTTTTTTGTCCGCGTCGCTGCGGAAGAAGATGCGAAAGTCGAGGTAGCAGTGTTCGGGGTCGAATTGGGCCGCGCGCGGTAGCCGTTCGGTCAGGGTGACGACTTCGAGAATGTCGCCCAAACTGCCCAGGTAGCGCAGGAAGGACAGGGGGTCGATGCCGTTGCGCAGCGCGTCCGGTCCAAACCGGAGGATGATGATCCAGTTGTCTTCGCCACCGGCCCGTCCGCCCAGTTTTTCTACCAGGCCAGCCTGGCTATCCTGGGCCGGTTGCAGGCCGCCGCCGGTCAGCCGGGCCACCACTTCCGCGCCCCGGCTCTTCAGCGCCGGGTCAATGTCCTTGGGGTCCGCCGCGTCCAGCACCGCCTTGACCAGGGCAAGGGTGTGGTCCCGGCATTCCAGCAGGATCGCCACCAGACCGGCGTCCAGGGCCCGGCTGCCAGCCCGTACCTTGTCTAGCAGGGTCTCTACTTCGTGGGTGAAGGACACCACCGGGTCAAACCCAAATACGCCGGCCGCGCCCTTGATGGTGTGCATGGCCCGGAACACTTGGTTCAGTAGTTCCGGGTCACCGGGGCTGGCTTCTAGCGCCAGCAACGCCAGTTCCATTTGTTCTAGCAGACCTTCCGCTTCTTGGGAGAAGGTCAGTTTGGCGTCGTCGTAGCTCATGCCGTCTTCCAATCGGCGGATATCACCACCGGGTCGCCAAAGCGGGCTTGTAGCCGCAGCAGTTCCAAAACTTCATAAACCGCGTGGCTGTGGTGGGTCAGCCGCAGGGGTTTGCCAGCCAGTTCCGCTTCTCGCTTCAGCACCAGCAGTAATTGCACCCCCGCGCTGTCCATCTCGGTCACTCCCGCCAGGTCTAATTCCAGTTCCTGGCTCCGCTCCAGTTGACCCAGCAGGTCCGGTAAGTACCGCCCCGCGCTGTAAATGCTCAGTTCTCCTTCAATGGGAACCTGGCACACGCCGCTCCCAGCCTCCGTTTGTTCGTTCATCGGCCGCTCCGGTTTAGGGCAATACCAACTTGGATACCGCGTCCAGCAAAATCGGCGGTTGGAACGGCTTGACCAGCCAGGCCTTCGCTCCCGCTTCCTTCCCTTCCATCTTCTTCGACTGCTCCGACTCCGTCGTCAACATCATGATCGGCGTGAATTTGTAGTTCGGCAGTTGCTTCACCGCCTTCACCAGCGCAATCCCGTCCATGTTCGGCATGTTCACGTCGCTCACGATCAGGTGAACCTTCTGACCCTTCAACTTCCCCAGCGCGTCACGTCCATCACAGGCCTCCAATACCTCATAACCCGCTCCACGCAACGCAATCCCCACCACCTGCCGCAGCGACGGCGAATCGTCCACCACCATGATCAGCTTGCCCATCGGACATAGCTCCTGTTTATCTCAATCAGAAAAATGTCAGTTCCGACGCGCCGCCAGATTGGCGTTCCGCAGTTGCCACCGCGCCATGATGGCCCCGTTCCTCATCCGTGGTGTATTCCTTCTTCATGCGTTCCAACAGGTCATCGACCCGCAGCAGATCCCGATGGCGGTCATGGAAGGATTGGGACTGGATTTCGTTCATGGTGGTCGCGGTGGTCTCTAGGCTGTCGCGCACATGGGCCAACACCTGACTGACCCGGTCCTGAAATTGTAGATGTACCAACAAGGCACCGATCTCGTTCTTGATCCTTTCGCTGGTGTGGCGGAGGTTTTCCGTATCCTCGTTCAACCCGCACACCGTATCCCGCAAGCTGTCTAGCACCTCGGCGATGGTGGCTTCGGAACGGCCCACCAGCTGGTCGTCCATCTTGGCGGATTGTTCCGCCAGCACCAGGGTTTGGCCGGTGGAACGGGTGATGGTTTGAATCTTGCCACTGATTTGCTTGCCGATTTGGGCCGAGGTGGCGGCCAGTTTACGCACCTCATCCGCCACCACCGCGAAGCCCCGGCCATGCTGGCCGGCGCGGGCCGCCTCGATGGCGGCGTTGAGGGCCAACACGTTGATCTGCTCGGCGACCGCCTGCACGCCGGTGGCGTGGGTGTCCAGGTCCATAGTCTCCCCTGCCAGTGCCTTGACCTGACCCAGCAAGTCTTCCTGACGTTGCAAAATGCTGGCCAGAGCCTTGACCACGCTGTCCAGAGCCTCCCGGCTTTTGGAAAACAGATCGCCGAAGCCTCCGCCCCGGTCCTGGGCACCACCCCGGGAAACCGCCAGCATTTGGTCGATTTCCTGTACCAGGCTGGAGAATTCGCCGCTCAGCCCCACCACGCTGTCCTCGGTGAGACGCCGGGAGGAATCAATGTGCCGGGACAAGATGGGCATGATTTCCGCCGGCAGCCGTTCCAACTCGTGGAGATAGGCTTCGATTTGGGCGGTCTTGGCCTGGTCCTGGGCCAAGGTCTCGGCGCATTCCCGCTCCAGCTCTTGCCGCCGGCGGCCCTGCCAGAGCGCCAGGGTCAACCCCGCCGCCGCCAACGCCGCCGCCACCAACAGACTTATCCAGCCGACCCCCCCCACGCTCAGGCAGCCGGCGCCCGCCGCCAGTCCCAGGGCTAAGGTGAAGGGGTCCAAGGACCCAGCGCCGCGCTCCGCTCCTGCCGTCATGGTGTTTTCCCCATATGCCATCGCTCGACCAACCCTTGCGGTATTCAAAAATTGCGGAAGAGGGTCCGCCGGGGTCCTGACCAGTCAAGCCCCACGACCCACTCAGATGCTTTTGCGGCAAGCCGGCGGAGAAATTGAAAAAAACATCGCAATTAGCGGGAAGACGCGAGGGTGACGATGCACAACCGTCTTAAAAATAATATTAAATACCTTTTTATGTTTTTTGTTCTTTCTTACCGGGTCCCCGGCCGACGCGCCTGGCTAGCAACAACGCCGCACCCCGTTCCAGCGGCGCTCCTGTTCCCGCATGAAAAATTCCCGACGTGAGCTAGGCGTTTCACCTGGATGGGCCCGGGCCAAGTGCGCCAGATAGCGCTCATAGGCGTCGTCGCCGCTCAGCCGCCGCAACCAGCGCCAGGCACGGACCAACCTGCTAGTCACGGGCCCAGTCCTCTACCAGCCGGGAGGGTTGGTGGGGGCTTTCCGATACCGGCGGGACCTGCAGGCCCCGCTGGTGCCGGTAGGCCACCCGCAACATGTCCAGAATCACGGTCCAGAGCACGATGACGAAGAACAGGGTCAGGTAGGCGTCCAATTGTTGATTGAAGATCAACTGGGGTGCCACCTTGGCCCGCTCCGGGGTCAGCACTCCCGCCGCCAGTTTGGCGCTCAAGTCATTGGCGGCGGCCAGGAAACCCACCCGCACGTCCGGGCTCAGCAGCTTTTCCCAGGCGGCGCTACTGGTAATCAGCGCCAACCAGGACAGGGGTACGGCGGTGATCCAGGCAAACTGGAGACGGCCGCTCTTAATCAGGATGCCGGTAGCGACCGATAGAGCAATGGCGGCCAACATCTGGTTGGCGATGCCAAACAGGGGCCAGAGTAGATTGACGCCGCCGTTCGGGTCGATGACGCCGATGTAGAGAAAATAACCCCAGGCGCCCACGATCAAGCCGCTGGACAACAATACCGACGGGTACCAGGAGGTGCGCCCCAGGCTGGGGATGAAGTTGCCCAGGAAGTCCTGGAGCATGAAGCGGCCCACCCGGGTGCCCGCATCCAGGGTGGTGAGGATGAACACCGCCTCGAACATGATGGCGAAGTGGTACCAGAGCGCCAGCATTCCCTGGCCAAAGGCGCTGCCGAAGATGCTGGCCATACCCACCGCCAGGGATGGGGCGCCGCCGGTGCGGGCAAACAGGCTGGCCTCACCCATGGAACGGGCCAGGGACTCCATTTGCTCCAGGGTGACCGGAAAGCCCCAAGCGGAAATCCTGGCCACCGCGTCCGCGCCCTGGCCCACGATGCCCGCCGGGCTGTTGATGGCGAAATAAACCCCCGGATCCAGCACCGTGGCCGCCACCATGGCCATGATGGCGACGAAGGATTCCAACAGCATGGCGCCGTAGCCGATCATGGGGATGTCCCGTTCGTTGGCCAGCAGCTTGGGCGTGGTGCCAGACGCGATCAGGGCATGGAAGCCGGACACGGCGCCACAGGCAATGGTGATGAACACAAAGGGGAACAGACTCCCGCCGAACACGGGACCGGAGCCATCGATGAAGGGGGTCAGGGCCGGCATCCTAACCTGGGGCGCCAGCACCAGAATGGCCAGCGCCAGCAGCAACACCGTGCCCAGCTTCATGAAGGTGGACAAATAGTCCCGGGGCGCCAGCAGTAGCCACACCGGCAGGATGGCGGCGGCGAAACCGTAGAGGATGATGCCATAGGCCAAGGGCAGGCCGGCCTGATCGAACCAGGGCGCCAGCACCGGATCAGCCGCGATCCAGCCGCCGCCCACCACCGCCAATAGCAACAGCACCACACCCAGGGCGGAACCCTCCAGCACCCGTCCGGGGCGCAGCAGACGCATATACAGACCCACGACCATGGCGATGGGGATGGTGGCCGCCACCGTAGAAGTGGCCCAGGGGCTGTGGCGCATGGCATTGACCACCACCAGCCCCAGCACCGCGATCAGGATCACCATGATGGTCAGGGTGCCGACCAGGGCTGCCGCGCCCCCCAGGGGTCCCAACTCGTCCCGGGCCATTTGTCCCAGACTGCGGCCGTCCCGGCGGGTGGAGAAAAACAGCGTCACCATGTCCTGGACGCAGCCGCCCAGCACCGCGCCCACCAGAATCCACAGGGTCCCCGGCAGGTAGCCGAACTGAGCCGCCAGGGTGGGTCCCACCAGAGGACCTGGGCCGGCGATGGCGGCGAAATGGTGGCCGAACACGATCCAGCGATGGGTGGGCACGAAATCCCGGCCATTGTCCAGCCGCTCCGCCGGGGTCGCCCGGGTCGGGTCTAGAACCAGTACCCGGGCGGCGATCCAGGCGGCGTAAAACCGATAGGCCAGGGCATAGACACAGACGGCGGCCAGGATGAACCACACGGCGTTGACGGTCTCGCCCCGGTTGAGGGCGATACCGCCCAGGGCGGACGCCCCCAACAGGGCCACGCCGGCCCAGGACAGTGTGCGTGTCAAGGTCGAAAACATGGGGCTCCCCTTACTTAAGATCAGCGCAGCGGCTCGCTCACCAGAATCTTGGCTGGCGTGCCCTCGAATCGCACCCGTTCGGCCATCACCGGGTCCATGTATAGGGTGCCCTCCTTGTCCACCAACATGGCGGCACGCACCCCCAGGCGCTTGGCCACCTCATGCCAGTTCTTGGTGCCGCCCACGATCAGGGGCTTGGTGAAAGCGTCCGCCAGGGCGCCGTCGGTGTGAATCACCGTGGCGGACACCACTTCCTGGACTGGCCAGCCGGTGCGGGGGTCGATGATATGGGAATAGCGCTGGCCCTGATACTCCCGGAAGCGCTCGTAATTGCCCGAGGTGTGCACCTGCTCGCCGTCTTCCACCGCCAGGGACGCCAGCACGCCGGGTGCCAGGGGATGGCGAATGCCGATGCGCCAGGGCCGGTCGCCGTGCCGGCCGATGACACCCAATCCGCCACCCGCGTTGATGATGGCGTTCTGGATGCCCAACTCCCGCAGGCGCTTGAGCCCCAGCTCCACTGCATAGCCCTTGGCGACGCCGCCAAAATCCATTTGCACCGCCGGGTTGCGGGAGCTGAGCAGACCATCCTGGATGTCCACGTCCGCCATGGACGGCTTGGCCGCCACCAGAGCTGCGATTTCCGCCTCGCTGGGGATGGGGCCGCTGGGCATTTCGCTGGCGTGGAAGCCCCACAGGCGCACCAGCCGGCCGATGGCCGGGTTGAACAAATCATCGCTGGCCGCCGCCGCCGCCTTGGACTTGAGGATCAGGGGCACCAGGGAATCCGGCACTGCCACTGGCCGGCCCTCGGCGATGGCCTGATTGATTTGGGTGAGGGTCCCCTTTTGCCAGGCGTGCCAATCGTCGTGCATCTTCTGGAACAGGGCGCTGACCTCGGCGGTGGCCTCGGACGCCTTCTGCTCGCCGATACCGTAATAGCTCAGGGTGACCAGGGTGCCGAACACGTACAATTGCTGCTCGATCACCCGTTCCCGGTCTGGATTGGAACAAGCGCCGACCACCAGGACCAGCAGGATGGCCAGCAACCGGACCAGGGGACCATGGAATGGGGACATGGACAAGGACCTCGCGATGAGTGCCTGCTAGGGACAGGCTGATTGACGCGGCGGTTACCCCGGCCCAGGGCCGGGCGGACCCAACCAATAGCGCCAACTATCTGATTCCATATGGAAAAGAGGACTCACGCCGGGTCTTTTCCACAAGCTGAAAAATTCAGGATGGATTTTTCAGCCTCGCCCCAGATCATAACTTGCTTGACCTGGGCGTCGAGACGGTTCAGCTTTTTTTCCTGGAGCCGCTAACGGAACCGACGCCCGCCAGGCCCCAGGCGCGACTAGCCCGCCATCCGACAAACATCAAAGAGGACTCCATGGCACCTGCCAAGCCCTATCCATATCCATGCCAAGACACGCCGGCACCGGCGTGGAAACTGCTGCTGGTGGCCGAGGAGCGGGACCTGGGTGCTCGGCTACGGGCCAGTTTGGGTGATATGGCCGTAGAAGGCCGCCCCATTCAGGTCCTGGACGCAGTCACCCTGGACCAGGCCTGGCAACTGGCGGAAGCCCATCCTGACCTGGTGATGCTGATCCTGAGCAGGGCGATGGCGGCACAACCGGCAGGAACCCGCTGGCTGGAACGGCTGCGCAGCGCCCCGGACAGCCCCCGGCCGTCGGTGCTCCTCCTGACGGGGGATGGCGCGGATGCCATGCCAAACCACCAATCCCTGACCAGCCAGACCAGTGGCTGGCTATCCCCCGCCGATCTGACCCCCGACGCCCTGCGGGCGCCGCTCCAGGCGGCGATTTGGGCGGAGAGATTGGGCCGGAGTGGGAACGGCCAGCTCGCCCCTTGGCGCCAGCCGCCGGGCGCACCCGCCTCGATTCAGGACCCGGACCTCCCGTTTCCCCATCCCCAGCGGGAACCGGTTCCCGCAACCGCCGCCCTGGCCAACCAGCAATATCTGGCGGAAACCCATGGGGCCCTGGACCAGGCCGGCATCGGGGTGCTGTGGGTGGATCTGACCGGGCGGCTGGAATACGGCAACAGCGCCGTCTGCGCCCTGCTGGGCTATTCCCAGGCGGAACTGCTGGCCCTGGCCCTGGGAGACCTGGTCCCCCAGTTAAGCCCGCAACGCTTTCAGGATCAGGCCCTGCTGCCGCGCCGCCCAGGTCACACCCGCGTCGAAGCCCAACCGAGGCACCGGGACGGACACCGGCTGGCGGTGGAACTCAACTTTTGTTACCGGCCGGACGGGGACCGGGGCGGCCGCTTCATCGTTTTTGTCCAGGATCGCGCCCCGGCCAGTCCTAGCGGCGCGGCGCCTGGTGGGAGTCAGGGCGCCAGCCCGGATCTCCGGGAACTGTTGGCCCGGCTGCCCGGTCTGGACCTGGTGGTAGGGCTCCGGGTCACCCGGAATAAACCGGAGCGGCTGTTGCATTTATTGGGCCTGCTGGTCACCCGCCAACGCCAAGACCTGCCCCAACTGCTGGGCCACCTGAGCACCGGGGACCTGGATGCCGCCGAACGGCTGGCCCATTCCCTCAAGGGCGCTGCCGGCACCCTGGGGCTGATCCGGCTCCAGGCCCTGGCCACCGACCTGGATCTGGGCCTGCGCCAAGGCTGGGCGCGGCACCAACTGGATGGCCTGGCGGCGGCCCTGGAACAGGACTTTCAAGCCCTCGCAGCGGCCCTAGAGGCCCTGCCGGCGCCCCCCAATCCCTAGGTTTTATGCCGCGTCCAGGGCTTGCTGTACGTCCGCCAGCAAATCCTCGCCATCTTCTAATCCGGCGGAAATGCGTACCAGGCCCTCGCTAATCAAATGCTCGGCCCGTTGCTCCGGGCTGTAGTTGGCGTGGGTCATGCTTGCCGGATGCTGGGCCAGGCTTTCCGCGTCCCCTAGGCTCACCGCCCGGGTGATGAGGCCTAGGGCGTTCATGAAGCGCCGCCCAGCGTCGATACCGCCGTCCATTTCAAAGGCAAGCATGCCGCCTGGCCGGGCCATCTGCCGCCGCGCCAACTCCCGCTGGGGGAAGCTGTCTAATCCCGGAAAATACACCTGGCTCACCTTGGGATGACCCGCCAGCAATTCCGCCAGCGCTTGGGCGTTGTCACAGTGGCGTTCCATGCGCAGCGCCAGGGTTTTGAGACCGCGCAGGATCAGATAGGCGTCCTGGGAGGAGAGCACCGCGCCGGTCATGTCCTTGAGACCGCTGAAGCGCACCTGGGTCAATACCTCGGCGGGGCCCACGATGGCGCCGCCCAGCAAATCCCCGTGTCCCCCCAGATACTTGGTGGCGGAATGGAGCACGTACTGGGCGCCCAATTCCAGGGGCCGTTGCAGATAGGGCGTACAGTAGGTGTTGTCCACCACCAGGGGAATGTTCCTGGGTCCGGCAATGGCGGCCAGGGCGGCAATGTCCACTAGGCGCATGTTGGGATTGGCTGGTGATTCAAAAAATACCAGCCGGGTTTGGGGGCTGATGGCGGCGGCCAGGTTGGCGGGCTCGGTGAGATCCACATGGGTGATCTTGACCCCGAAGCGGGCCAAGCCCTGGTTGAGAAAGGCGAAGGTGCAGCCGTATAGGGTTTGGTCGGCGATCACCTCGTCACCCGGATTCAGCAGGGTCCACAGCAGGGAGGTGGTGGCGCCCTGGCCGGAGGCGGTCACCAGGCAGGCCTCGCCCCCTTCCAAATCGGCGAGGCGCCGCTCCAGCAGATCCGTGGTGGGATTGCCGGTCCGGGAATAGACGAAGCCCGCCTGTTCCCCGGCGAAGCGGGCGCTGCCCTCCTCCACGGTGGGAAAGCTGTAGGTGGAGCTTAGGTAAATGGGCGGAATCAAGGCGCCAGGCGGCTGGTAGGGATCGTAACCCTGGTGAATGGCGCGGGTGGCAAAGCCCCGCTTGCCGGACTTGGAATCGGCCATCATGGGTCCTCTAAGGGTATAGGAAGCGCCATTATAGGCGCGCCGGGGGCTAGGACCGCCCCACCCTTGATCCTTCGGAGTCGGCCGGCCCTTGGCCCTAGGAGTCCGTTCCTAAGCCGAGCACCACCCATAGGCGTTGATGGGCCTGGGCCCGGTCCCGGCCCCAACCGGCATGACGGCTCCGGAGTGGCCGCACGGCGCCTGGATTAGCCGCCGCCTGGCGCTGCAAATCGCTGATGAGGCGCGCTGCCTGGTCCGGAGCGGCAGCCAAATGGTCCAACTGGGCGGCGTCCAGGGGCGGCTGTTGCCCGGCCAACAGGTAGAGTGCAGTCCGCTTGGGGATCCGGCTGGCCGTCCACCCGGGCCATGAAGGCGACCCGGTCCTTCTCGCTTAACCGCTGGACCGCCCGGCGGGTGGGCTTGGCTTGGCGGTATTCGGCAGTGGTTTATAGCAGGGGTAGGCTGACCTGACCGCGCAAGTCCCAGGTCACCACCACCAAGGGCAATGCCAGGGCCGCCAGTTGGGCCACCGCCACGCCCAGGCTCAGCCCTAGGCTGGGGACTCCTTGCCGTAATCGGGGATAAACCAGCTTGGCAATGGCGACCCGCCGCGCCCAGCCCTTGCCGTCGTTACCGCCATAACCATCCCGGGCAAATTCCCGGCCCAGGGCCCGCATCGCCTGTTCCCCATCCAGGCTGGCCAGGCCGGTGGCGCGGACCCGGCTGCGAATGGACCGGATGGCCCGGGCGGCCTTGAATTGCAGAGGCATGCTGAACATCAGCAAGCCCATGGCCGCCGCCAACAGGGGCGACTCGGCCCAGATCGCGAAACCGATACCGACCAATACGCCAACCAGGGCAAACCCCGCCCTGAGAAAGGGGAAACGCCCTAATAGGGCTAGTTCAACTAGGCGTCCCCCATCGAGCATCCCAATAGGGAGCAGGTTGAACAGATTGAGCACCAACCCCATCAGGACCGCTGCGCGCAGGAATTCCGCCAGGTCGGGCGGCAGCCCCTGAACCGGAATCATGGCCAGGACCAGGGTCGCCAGGAGTCCAGTGACGGGTCCCGCCAGCAGCACTAGGGCCTCCTGCCAGGGCGGCGCGTCCGGCTTGTGGCCCTTGGCGGCGGCGCCCAGCAGGGGCAGAAAGAAAATCGACAGGTTGCGATACCCGCAGGCGGCCATAGCGGCCAGGTGGCCTAACTCATGGATTAGGAGCACCATCAACAGAGCCGCCGCGTCCAGGACACCGAACCCGCTGCCGAACAGGACGGCGGACAAGGCGAGGGTCACCAGGAACAACGAGCCCTTCATCCAGGCGGGCAGGGGCTCGGCGGCCAGGGCGATGTGGGCCGCCAGACCGTCCATCTCCGCCAGCCGCGCCGCCTTACGGGCTGGCGCCGGGTCGTGCTGATAGGGACGGGTCAGGGCACGCCGGACCTCGGCGGAGGGCCGCGCCAAGCGCCCGGCGTACCACCAGGCGCCCTTGGCGGTGAAGCGGTAATGGCCGGGGGCATCCTGGCGCAGCCAACCGAGAGCCAGGCCCTGGGCCAGGGCCTCGCCCGGAATGGCGTCCACCTGCCAACGCAGCACCTGCAACGGGTCCCCCACTGGCAGCGCTGGGCCAGGCCGCGCCGCCAGGGTGTCCAGGTGCAGGCGCCATTGGCTGTCCAGATCGTCGCCGTAGGCATCCTGTACCTGGGTGTGGGGCGGCTCCGGCAGGGAGGCCCACAGTTCCCGGTTGACGGTCAGCAGCGCCCGGCGATCCTCGAACAGGCTGATCAACAGCACCCGGGTCACCTGCCCGGTGAGGGGCTCCGCCAACTCGACCCGCGCCAACACCGCCCGGCGCGGATGCCAATAGAGATCCGCGAACACCAGGGCGCGGGGGTCTAGGCGGTTCATGGGGGGTCCGGCCTGGCTGCCTTGGCGTTCAAATCCCAGGGCGCCGAGGGCGCGGCCGGCCTGGGCCAGCAGGTAGCGCACATGGGCCGGCGCCTGATCCCGGGACACGGGGGCCCAGTCCCCGGCCCGCAAACCAAGCTTGGTCAGGTTGAGAAAGGCCGCGACCCGCCGGTACAGTGCCAGAACCACTAGCAGCAGCGCCAACGCCCACCACTCTGGGGTCAGGGAGTCGATCAAGGTCTTTGCTCCTGTTAGGTCATGCCGTTATTGGCCGCCGGGTCGGCACCATTATATGAAGCAGGCACTTCCCGGCCCATTTGTCAGCTTGGAACCGAACCGGCACAATTCCAGGGACGACCAGGCCGGTCGTGACCGGAGACTATCCCCATGCCCTGGCGAAAGATATTGCTCCTGGCGGTGCTGGGGACGCTGGTCGCCCTCTATCTGGGCCTGGACCTAGGCCGCTACCTGAACCTGGAGTTCGTCAAATCCCAACAGCAGGCCATCACCGCCTTCCAGCAGGCCCAGCCACTGGCGGCGGCCGGAATCTATTTTTGCCTGTATTTGCTGGTCACGGCGGTATCCCTGCCTGGCGCGGCGCTCTTGACCCTGATTGGTGGTGCCATTTTCGGCCTAGGCTGGGGCACCCTGTTGGTGTCCTTCGCCTCTAGCCTGGGGGCGACGTTGGCGTTCTTGAGCGCCCGCTATGTGTTGCGGGACTGGGTGGCAGGCCATTTTGGTCCGCGCCTCAAGGCCATCGACGCCGGGGTACACCGGGAAGGGGTCTTTTATCTGTTTAGCCTGCGCCTGGTGCCGGTGATTCCCTTCTTCATCATCAACCTGGCGTTCGGCCTGACCGCCATGCGCACCCTCAGCTTCTACTGGGTGAGCCAATTGGGCATGTTCCCCGCCACCCTGGTGTACGTGAACGCCGGTACCCAGCTGGCGCGGCTGGAGTCCCTGGGCGGGATTCTATCGCCCCAGTTGCTGGGTTCCCTGGTCCTGCTGGGGCTGTTCCCCCTACTGGCCAAGCGCCTGCTGGACGCAGCGCGGGCGCGGCGAGTCTATGCTGGGTGGACCCGGCCCCGGCGCTTCGACCGCAATCTGCTGGTGATCGGCGCCGGCAGCGCCGGCCTGGTGACTGCCTATATCGCCGCCGCCGTCAAGGCCAAGGTGACGCTGATCGAGCAGGGACCCATGGGCGGCGACTGCCTCAATACCGGCTGCGTGCCGTCCAAGGCGCTGCTGCGCGGCGCCAAGTTCTTGGCCCAGGTCCGGCGTGCCGAGGAATTCGGCTGCCGGCCGCCGGTGAACGTCGAAGTCGATTTCGCCGAGGTCATGGCGCGGGTGCGGCGGGTCGTGGACCAGGTGGCGCCCCATGATTCGGTGGAACGCTACACCGGACTGGGGGTGGAGGTGCTGCCGGGCCGGGCCCGGCTGATCTCGCCTTGGGAGGTAGAAGTAACCGCCGCCGACGGCTCCATTCGACGGCTCAGCGCCCGCGCCCTGGTCATCGCCACCGGCGCCCGGCCCTGGGTACCGCCGATTCCGGGCCTGGACCAGGTGCCCTATGTGACTTCGGACAGCCTCTGGGAGCTGCGGGAATTGCCGGACCGGCTGCTGGTGTTGGGCGGCGGTCCCATCGGCGCCGAATTGACCCAGGCGTTCGCCCGGCTCGGCGCCCAGGTAACCCTGGTAGAAATGGCGCCCCGGCTGCTGATCCGGGAGGACCCGGAGGTATCAGACTTGGTGGAGGCCAAGTTCCGGGCCGAGGGGGTGCGAGTGCTGGTCAATCACCGGGCCGAACAGTTCCTGCTGGAGAATGGCGAGCATTTCCTGGTCGTCGGCCATGGGGACGTCCAGACCCGAATTCCCTTCGACCAGGTGCTGGTGGCGGTGGGCCGGATCGCCAATCTACAGGGGTTTGGCCTGGAGGAACTGGGCGTAGTCACATCCCGCGCCCTGGACACCAACGAGTTTCTGCAAACCAATTTCCCCAACATCCTGGCCGCCGGAGACGTGGTGGGACCCTATCAATTCACCCACGCCGCGTCCCATCAAGCCTGGTACGCAGCGGTCAACGCGCTGTTCGATCCGTTCAAGAAATTCAAGGTGGATTACCGGATCATGCCCTGGTGTACCTTCCTGGATCCGGAAGTGGCCCGGGTCGGCCTGAACGAGCAGGAGGCCCGCGCCCAGGGCATCCCCTTCGAGGTGACCCGCTTCGATCTGGAGGACCTGGACCGGGCCATCGCGGACGGCACCACCCAAGGCTTCGTCAAGGTACTCACGGTGCCGGGCAAGGACCGGATTTTGGGCGTGACCCTGGTGGGCGAACATGCCGGCGACCTGATCGCCGAATATGTGCTGGCCATGAAACAGGGCATCGGTCTCAATAAGATTCTCGGTACCATTCATATCTACCCCACTCTGGCGGAGGCCAACAAGTACGTGGCCGGCGCCTGGAAACGGGCCCACGCGCCCCAGGGACTGTTGGCCTGGGTGGAACGGTTTCACCAATGGCGCCGTGGCGCACAGTGACTTGAGGAGTTGTTCATGCACGAACTGGTTCAGGACTATTACGGCAACCAATTGCAATCCACGGGTGACCTGCGCACCTCCGCCTGTTGCGACAGCGACGGCACGCCGGACTGGCTCAAGCCTCTGCTGGCGCGTATCCATCCCGAGGTGCTGGACCGTTACTACGGGTGCGGCCTGGTGTGTCCGGAACTGCTGAGCGGCCGCCGGGTGCTGGACCTGGGCTGCGGTTCCGGCCGGGACCTGTACGCCCTGGCGCAACTGGTGGGCGCCGGTGGGCGGGTGGTGGGGGTGGATATGACCGAAGCCCAGTTGGCGGTGGCCCGCCGCCACCAGGAGTACCACCGGACCGCGTTCGGCTATCCGGAGACCAACACGGAATTCCTGCTGGGCTATATCGAGCGGCTGGATCAGTTGGGCCTGGCGCCGGCCAGCTTCGACCTGGTGGTGTCCAACTGCGTGGTCAACCTGTCGCCGGACAAGGGCGCGGTACTGCGGGGCGCGGCGGAACTGCTCAAAACCGGCGGCGAAATCTATTTTTCTGACGTGTACGCGGACCGGCGGGTGCCGGCCGCAATCCGGGATGACCCGGTGCTATACGGCGAATGCCTTGGCGGCGCCCTCTATTGGAAGGACTTTCTCCGCCTGGCCCAGGCCAGCGGCTTCGCCGATCCGCGTCTGGTCAGGGACCGGCCCCTGACGGTCCGGGAGCCGGACCTAGCGGACAAGCTGGGCCCGGTCAAGTACTTTTCCGCCACCTGGCGCCTGTTCAAGGTCGAGGGGCTGGAGGACGCGGGGGAAGATTACGGCCAAAGCGTCAGCTACCGGGGCACCATCGCCGGGCACCCGGAGCACTGGCGGCTGGATAAGCAATTCAGCTTTACCACCGGCCGGCCCACCCCAGTGTGCGGCAATACCTGGCGGCTGCTGGCGGCGTCCCGGTTCGCGGACCATTTTGACTTCGCCGGGGATTTCTCCCAGCACCTGGGCATTTTTCCGGGCCGGGGCTGGCGTATGCCCTTTGACCAGTCCCTGGGGATTGGCGTCCAGACCGGCTGCTGTTGAACACCGTGTCCCCCTCCTGTCTGGTGCTGTTCAACTATGACTGGGACCGGGTGGGATTCGCCCGCTGGGAGCAGGCGTTCGACATCAGGGACGCGGGTTTCGACCTGTTCAGCTTCCCCAGCAATGTGCGCCTGCTGGGCCTCGACCTGGAGCGGTTCGCCACCGGACTGGCGGCCCAGGCCCGGCGCCGGGGCTGGCAAGCGGTCACCTCCAACCATGAGCAGTACGGAGCCCTGGCCGCCGCCCTGCTGGCGGAGCGCATGGGCTGGCCCGGCACGCCGGTGACGGCGGTGCTGGCCTGCCAACACAAGCTGCACGCCCGGCGTCTGTTGCAAACCCTGGCACCGGAGCAGAATCCCCCGTTCCAGGCCCTGGACTGGCGTCTGGGAGAGCCGATTCCCGAGGGCATCCCCTACCCGGTGTTCGTCAAGCCAGTCAAGGCTGCTTTCTCCATTCTGGCCCGCCAGGTACGGGACCGGGGACAACTGTCCGCCCTGCTGGCCTTCAATGTCTGGGAGCGCTGGCTGATCCGGCGCCTGCTGGCGCCGTTCGACCGGGTGGTCCGGCGGCGGCTGCCGGAAGCGGGCAGCGCCCTGCGCATGTTGCTGGAGCAGCCCTGCGAAGGAACCCAATACAACTTGGATGGCTATGTGTTCGACGGCCAGGTCCGCTTCCTGGGGGTGGTGGAGTCGGTCATGTACCCCGGCACCCAGGCGTTCATGCGCTTCGACTATCCCTGCGCCCTTCCGACCCGGGGCCGCGCCCAGGCCGAGGATCTGGCGCGCCGCTTCCTGGGCGCGGTGGGCTTCAGCCACGGCCTGTTCAACCTGGAATTCTTTTACGACCCAGCCCGGCAGCAGCTCACTGCCATCGAATTCAACCCGCGCATGGCGGCCCAGTTCTCGGACCTTTACCTGCGGGTGGAGGGCATCGACCTGCACCGGATCGCCCTGGAACTGGCCTTTGGCCGGGATCCGGCCCACCTGCCCCGCCAGGCACCCAGCGCCGGCCAGGCCGCCAGCTTCGTGTATCGCGCCTTCGACCCCGGCGCTTGTCCGGCCCAACCCAGCGCCGGGCGCCGCCAAGCATTGGCCCGCCAGTTTCCGGATGCCCTGCTGTTCCCCTTTCCCAAGAGCGCCGGCCAAATCGCCCGGGACTTCAAGTGGCTCGGCAGCTATCGGCACGGCATCCTGCACCTGGGCGGGCGGGACGCCCGGGACCTGCGCCGCCGCTGCCAGACCGCCAGCGACATCCTGGGCTGGCAGGCGCCCTACGCCGAGCCCCTGGCCGAAACCTTCCCCACCGGCCCCCTGCCGGCCCTGACCCTGGAGCCTTCCCCATGACCGCCGCCAGAACGCCCCGTCTGCTGCAAATCGCCCAGGACGACCCGGACGCCATCCGCGCCGACTTGCTGGCCGGCCTGCTGGAACCCGTTGCCCGGGTGGCGCCTAAATATCTGTACGACGCCCTGGGCTCCCGCCTGTTCGCCGCCATCACCGAACTGCCCGAGTATTATCTGACCCGCACCGAGGCGGCCATCTTCAACCAGGAACTGGACGCCCTGGCCGCCGCCCTGGGGCCGGTGGACACCCTAGTGGACCTGGGCGCCGGCAATTGCGAGAAGGCGGAGCGCCTGTTCGACGCCCTGGGGGTACGCCGCTACCTGGCGGTGGACATTTCCGTGGCCTATTTGCGGGAGTCCCTGGACAACCTGCAACACCGGCATCCGCACCTGGATGTACTGGGCCTCGGCCTGGACTTCTCGTCGCGCCTGGAGCTGCCGGACCTGCTGGGGGATGGCCCCCGCACCCTGTTCTACCCAGGTTCCAGCATCGGCAACTTCACCCCCGCCGAGGCCCTCACCTTCCTCCGCCAGGCCCATAGCGCCTGCCAGGGCGGCGCCTTATTGATTGGCGTCGATCTGGTCAAGCCCACACAGATCCTGGAATCCGCCTACGACGACCCCCTGGGCGTCACCGCCGCTTTCAACCGCAACCTGTTGCCGCGCCTGAACCGGCTGGCCGGCACCGATTTCCAGGTCCAGGATTGGCGCCACCTGGCCCTGTTCAACCCGGACCATTCCCGCATTGAAATGCATCTGGAAGCGGCGCGGTACGCCCAGGTGACCTGGCCTGGCGGCGGCCGGGCCTTCGCCGCCCGTGCCCGCATCCATACCGAAAACTCTTACAAGTGGCGCGCCGAGGATTTCGCCCAACTGCTGGAACAGGCCGGCTTTGTCCGCCCCCGGCGCTGGAGCGACCCCCAGAACTGGTTTGCCCTGTTCCTGGCCTTTGCCTAGGAGTGATGCCCTTTAGTTGGGGGAGGATCACCGGCGCTATACTAGAAAGGAGTTGGATTGCATTGCATCGAGGCAACCCGCCATGAATCAACCCCTGAGCGCCGAAGAGATCTGGGCCCTATTCGCGGAAACCGACCGCCTCATCAAGGCCAACAGCCGGTCGGCAGAGCAGCGCTTCCAGGAAGCTGAGCAGCGCTTCCAGG
>CAZIHO010000011.1:0-1885 GCA_964538875.1 uncultured Chromatiaceae bacterium | reverse complement strand
ACTCAGCGTCTGCTCAAGGAAAGCGGTCAAGAGGTGGACCGCCGCCTCAAGGAAAGCGGCCAGGACCTGGACCGCCGCCTCAAAGAACTGGGCCGCCAGTTGGGGGGCCTGGGTAACAAATTCGGCAGCTTCACCGAGGGCCTGGCCCTGCCGTCCATGGAAAAACTGCTGCGGGAACGCTTCGGCATGACCGTGGTGTCGCCCCGGGTCAAGGTCATCACCGCCACCGACGAAGTGGAAATCGACCTGTTGGCCTATGCCAATGGCACGGTTAATAGTGCCTTCCTGGTGGAGGTCAAGAGCCACCTGGATCAGCGGGCCATCCAGCAACTCATGAATCTGCTGGAGAAATTCCCGGCCCTATTTCCGGAGCACCGGGATAAGGCCTTGTACGGTATGTTGGCCTGTGTCCAGGGCAGCAAGGAATTGCGGCAACAGGTGTTGGACCAGGGGCTGTATCTGGCCACTATTCATGACAAGCAATTCCGGCTGGACACACCCCAGGCATTCATCCCACGCCGCTTCGACCTGGGCCAGACGGGATAGGGTCTGGCCGGGCTCAATCCGTGTCAATGGGTTCCAGGGTCCGGGAGCGCCAATCCAGTACCGCGGTGCGTACAAACATACGCTCTGCTAATTCCGGATGGGACTGCCTGACCACCTGGGCGGCGAACTGGGCCAAGAAGCGGGACTTGAGTTCCGCCCGGGCCCGGTCCATGCCGATTTCCTCGTAGGGCACCGACGCCAGCAGCAAAAAGCCGTCGTCCGGAATACGGCCCGCCACCATGTTGGCCCAGATGATTCCCGCGGCCCGGTCGACGGGGTCGTCCAGGTTGGGGCTGAAGGGACCCACGATCAGGGCCACGTTGGGGGTATGCAGGAAGTCAAAGCCCCGTCCCAGGCAAATCACCCATTCCCGGTGTTCGATGTCCAGTTCCCGGGTGCCTAGGCGCGCCTGGGCTCGTACGCTGGCGATGTGGTCCAGATTACCCTGCAATAGCGGGAGTAGGTCCATCCGCATTTGCATCGGCATATCTGGCAGCAAGGCTGCCAGGTGTGCCTCCAAGGAGTCGCCGGGGGCCAGCTCGGCCAGGTTGAGTCGTTGATCGCCGGCGCCATGCAGAATCAGGGCGTCCTCGTCGGTCTCAAAGCCGCACACCAGGGGATAACAGGTGCCGTGGCCGCGCCCAAAGATTTGCTCCATTTGGACCCGGATCTCATAGGTGTGCTGGATGGCGGCGCCGGTATCGTAATGAAATCCGGCGCAGCCCCGCTGCGCGGAACCCTTGGAATAATGGTACGTAATCAGGAACAGCACCCGCCGCCCCTGGCTGACCTGGCCGGACACGAAATGGGCCAACACCTCACCCAAGTGAGGCCAACCCAAGTCGAAGCGCCCCCCGAGGTTGCGAAACGGCATCAGAATGCCGGTGGGCGTGTTGGTCGCCACCGGGATATTGATGCGGCCGTCCATGCACTTGAACACCGCGATGGCGGTGGGATGCTCCGCTAGGTAGCGCTGGCGGGCCAGCCACGCCTCCGGATCCCGCAACTCTTCGGCCTGCCGGTCCGCCAAGT
This sequence comes from uncultured Chromatiaceae bacterium, assembly GCA_964538875.1. GTDB lineage: Bacteria > Pseudomonadota > Gammaproteobacteria > Chromatiales > Chromatiaceae > CAZIHO01. Next base: position 307 of record CAZIHO010000011.1, on the reverse strand, counting down.
GGAACAGCCAGTCGATGCGTTCCTGGATGGGTTTGCGATGAATGCCCACGAAGTTCCCCTGTTGGATGGGCCGCGGATCTTTGGCCGGCGCGGCGGGTTCCATTGGATGGGATCAAGACCAGCCCGTCAAGTTGGTCGGCTCGTCGTCGTCCCCGGCCAGGGCCGCGCCGGTCATGACCAAAATGCGGGCTCATTTCTTTTGCGAATATTTTTATCTTATGAGCTATTTAAGGGCACCTTAAAAAATTCAAAGTGCCCGTGCGGGGTAGGGATACCCCGCCAGTTTCAAGCAGGCAACTGCTTGAAA
>CAZIHO010000010.1:9080-49704 GCA_964538875.1 uncultured Chromatiaceae bacterium | reverse complement strand
CTAAGAGCCCCTACAGGATTACGCGATGGGCCTGGAATGCCGGAGTTCCTTTGTCACCTGAACCTACCGGCTCGGCAAGGCGCAGGGGCAGGCGCCTGGATGGCTTCACTCGCCGCACACGCAATGGCAGCTCTACTGCCTGTTTCACCACTTCGACAAGCTGGCGCATCCTGGCTATGTGAATTGAACCGTCACCAGCAGATCCCGCACCCGCCTGGATAGGCCGCTCAGATAGGCCAGAAACCAATCTCACGAGCAAGAAGGTTGCAAACTCGAATTCTCCCGGCGTCAAACTGGCGAGAACTGGGCCCTGAAAAAACTGGCGTGGGTCGCCATGACCCAGCGGAACGGGACTTTTCTATAGCTTAGTCAGGCCGACCCCGTTTCTCCGGGCGGGCGCGCCTCGTCCACATCCGGATTCACCACCCCAAACTGGGCCGGAATCCGCGCATGGAAGGCCCGGATCTTCTCTTGGCGCAATAGGGCTACCAGGGCCTGGAACTCCTGCTCGGTGACCACGAATTCCACCATCACGCCCAGATCCCCGGCCAGTTCATAAAACTTAGCCTCCTGGAGGTGGTGATGGTGCCCGAAGCCCCCCATGGCCTTGAACGCGCTGCCGCCCCGGATACCCATCTGATTGGCCTGGTCCAGTAGCCATTCCCAGGCCAGGCGCCGGTGACAACGCTGGCTTTCGTGTAAATAGACGCGCAGCAAACAGCCTTCCATTGATCCCTCCCCCGGTCTTACCCGCCCCGTGCCCAGGCCAGGGTCAGCATGCCGGCGTAGGTCATGACCAGGGACCCCAACACATGGGTAACAATGAGACCCAACGCCCAGCCATGCCGGCCCTGTTGCAACAATTCAAAGGCCTCCGCCGAAAAGGTGGAAAAGGTGGTGAGGCCACCGCAAAAGCCGGTGATGATGAATAGGCGCCATTCCGGCGCCAAGCCCGGCAGCAGGGCGAACCAGGCGATGGCCAGGCCAATCACATAGGCACCGATCCAGTTGGCGGCCAAGGTGCCCAGGGGCATGGCGGGCAACAGGACATTCAGCTTGATGCCCAACTGCCAGCGCAACAGGGCTCCACAGGACGCCCCCAGGGCGATGGCCAGGACGGATCTCCACATAACGACTGCCTATCCTCGGAGACTGGGCGGCCCGGCGCCGCCTCCCGGAAACCCGCTATGATGGGCGTCCGAATCCCACGTCCCGGTTCCGCCGCGAGCGGAACTGGCGTTCACCCTCCATTCTAGCTTGGAACCCCCATGACCCCGGAATCTAGTGCCCTCGTATGGCTGGACATGGAAATGACTGGCCTGGATCCTGACCGGGACCGGGTCATCGAACTGGCCATCATCGTCACCAACGGCGAATTGGACATCCTCGCCGAGAGCCCAGTGTGGGCCGTCCATCAAGACGACTCGGTATTGGCGGCTATGGATGACTGGAATCAGTCCACCCATGGCCAGTCCGGCCTCATCGACCGGGTGCGGGCATCCGCCTGGACCGAGGAAATGGTGGAACAGCAAGCCTTGGCCTTCCTGAGGCCATGGGTTCCCGCCAACCAGTCCCCCCTATGTGGCAACTCCATCTGCCAGGACCGCCGCTTCATGGCCCGTTGGATGCCCCAGTTGGAAGCCTATTTTCACTACCGCAATCTCGATGTTTCCACCCTCAAGGAACTGTTCCGGCGCTGGCGGCCGGACCTGGGCCGGGGCTTTGAAAAGCAGTCCAGCCACCAGGCTCTGGCGGATATTCGGGAGTCTATTCAAGAACTCCAATACTACCGGGAGCATTTTTTGATCATGCCCCCCCGCTAGCCCCGGCTTCCTGCCGTCTGGGTGGTTCCGGCGGCGGGCAAACCGGGATCTTTGGGTCCGCGACCACCTGGCAGGCCTAAATTTCTGGCCCGGACTGCCGCTAGAATTTCAAATAGGCTCGCCCCATGGCTGGTGCGGCCATGGCACCGATCCGCCGCCGGTGGCGGGCCGCGCTGCGGGTCCTGCCAGAGCCCTATCCAGCCCGGTCCATGGCGTCCAGCCGGGCATCCACATCCCTTGGTATTCGCCCATAACAACGATGAAAGGGAAGTTGGCCTTGCTATCCCGGCCGCTGATCGCCAGCCCAAGGTTTGGGTTGGTAGTGGCCCTAGGCGTTTTCCTGTTGCTGGTCCTGCTGGGCGAACTGTTCGTCTCCATCGACCAGCGGGAAGCGAAAACCCGGCTAACTAGCGAGACCCTAGCCCATGCGTCGGAATTACGGGGCCGCATCGAGCGGGAACTCAACTCCCTGTTGTATCTCAATAGCGGCCTGAGCAGTTACCTGGTGGTACGCCGGGATAACATCCAAGAGGCGGAGGTCAGCGACATTCTGGCGGTGTTGCACCGCAGCAGCCGGCATGTCCGCAACTTCGGCATCGCCATCGGTGACCAGCTGATCTATGTCTATCCCAAGGCGGGCAACGAGGCCGCTATCGGCCTGCGCTACAGGGAGCAACCCCAGCAATGGCCGGTGGTGCAGATGGCCATCGCCACCGGCAAGCCGGTCCTAGCCGGTCCTATCGACCTGGTGCAGGGCGGCCGCGGCCTGGTGTACCGGATTCCCTTGATGGTGGACGACACCTATTGGGGCCTGCTGTCCTCGGTGATCGATCCGGATTCCCTATTGCATGCCATCTTCGCGCAAGCCGACACCGCCCCTTTTTTCTACGCGCTGCGCAGCGACGACCTAGGGCACCTGGAAGGTCTGGAGGGACAAATCATCCAGGGCGACCCGGCCCTGTTCCAGGATGCCCAGTCGGTCATCCAAAAAATCGAGGTCCCCGGGGGGTGTTGGACCATTGCGGTCAAGGCCCGGCCCGCCGAACCCCGGCTGCGCATGTCCATCGCCCTGCGCGTGGCCAGCATTTCGTTGGGTGGGCTCATCGCCTGGCTGATTTTTGTGTTGCTGCGCAACCGGGCCGAACTGGCCACCCTGGTCATGTTCGATACCCTAACCGGCCTGCCCAACCGGCGCCTGCTCCAGAACCGGCACGAAATGGCCCTGGCGCGGCTACAGCGCAATCCACAACACCAGTGTGTACTGCTGTTCATCGACCTGGATGGCTTCAAGAAAATCAACGACACCTTTGGACACAAGACCGGCGACGCCGTTTTGCAGGAAATCGCCCAGCGCCTGCGCAGGTCGATGCGCCCCAATGACACGGTGGCCCGTTGGGGCGGGGACGAGTTTGTCATCCTATTGGAAGATGTCTCCAACCCAGTGGTGGACCGGATGACCCAGCGGCTGCGGGAGCGGATCAAGGAACCCATCAAATTCATGGGCCTGCGCTTGCACCTGGACGTGTCCATCGGCAGCGCGGTTTATCCCCCGGAAGGCGTCAGCCTGGAGGAAATCATGAAACAGGCGGACCAGCGGATGTATCAGGAAAAATCCCTCCATAAAGCCTTGCTGGCGGATTAGGCCACCCGCCCCGGCCGCCCCAATCCAATGGGGGTGGGCCGGACTCACGGACCCCGCACCCGCTGCAAGATCAATTCATCGTCCTCGTAGCGATAGGGCGCCAGCGGTTGCAGCGTCAGGCCAGGCGCCAGGCCCGGTAGTCCGCTGACCTTGGCGTGGCGCAGTAGCAGGTCCCCTTCCCGGAGGGCAGCACCGTCCGGAGTCAGCACCAGACGGCCCCGGGGTGCGTAGAACCAGACGGCAGACGGTATCCAGCGGCTGACGTAGAGGGGCCGTTCCGGCGTGGTTTGGGCCATCACCTGGGCGGCGATGGCGGGGGCGTTTTGTTTGTGCTCCAGGGACTGGGATTTATACGGAATATAGAGATTGAAATGCAGGCTCCGCGCCAGTAATACCGTGAGCAGGGCTGCGGGCAGCAAGAGCGTCAGCGGGCGCTGGCGGCGCCCCTGCCACAGCCAGCCCGCCAGACCGGCGGCGATCAGGGCCAGGCCCAGACTCCAGGGCCAGGGCCAGGCCGGCGCGCCGCCGAACCAGCGTTGGGTTAGCCAGGGGCTGGCGACCAGAGCCAGCGCCAACGGCAGCGTAGCGCCCAGCAGTAGCCGCGCCAGGCCCCCATAAAAGCGGGGCCAGGGGCCGGCCGGGCTTCCCGCCATCAGGTTGGCGTAGCTCATGGCGGCTAGCAGGGCCAGGAAGGGGAACATGGGCAGGAAATAGCGCACCGCCAAATCCCCCTTGAACCAGTAGAGGGGCAAATTGACCAGTACCACCAGGGCGGCGAAGCGGGCCGCGTCGCCGTACCGCTCCAGCAGCGCCCGCCGCCAGGCGCCACTGACCAGAGGCGGCAGCAGCGCGAAAAAGGGCAACCCCGCCGCCAGCAGTTGCAGCGGGTAGGTCAGCAGGTGCGTGAGATAGCGGCCCAGGCCGTCCCGCTGGCCCCGCAGCAGCACTTCTTGCACCAGGCTGTGCCAAAGGCTGTCCCAACCCACCCGGTAGGCCAGGGTCGTCAGCCAGGCGGCCACCGGCAGCGCCGCCAGCAGCGCCGCCAGCAGATGACCGGGGCTGAACAGTTCCCGCCAGCGGCCTTGGGTGAGCAGGTAGCTCCCCACACCCAGGTAGAAAAACACCAGGGCCGGTTCCCGCTTGGTGAGAAAGCCGAGGGCGGTGAGCAGCAGGGGCGGCACCCAGAGGGACAGGCCGCGCCAGCCCCGCTGATCCAGCAGGAACCAGGTCCAGAGGGACCCGGACACCAGGCCGGCGAACACTAGGTCGATTTCCGCCAACTGGCCCTTGAGCAGGACCTCCGGCGCCAGCAGCAGGGCGCCGCCGAAGAACAGGGACGCCTCGGCGCCGAGGCGCCGGAAATTGCTGGCCACCAGGAACAGGGTCAGCAGCCAGGCCGCCAGCACCGAAGGCAGGCGGGCGGAGACTTCACCCACCTGACCGGCAGGCAGGCTGGCGGCCAGGATCAGCCAGTTGAACAGGGGCGGCTTGCCCAGATAGATCTCGCCGGCGTGGACCGGCACCAGATAATCGCCCCCGGCCAGCATTTCGGCGGCCACCAGGGCACGCCTGGGCTCTTCCCAATACAGGGGCAGATGGCCAAGCAGGGGCAGATAGACCGCTGCCGCCAGCAGGGTCAGGGCCAGTAGCAAAAGAGGTAGCGGGTGACGGCGGGTAAGGCTATCGAACACGGCGGGGTAAACACCCAGGGACCGGGCGGGTCCGGTTAGGGGAACGGGTCCGGCACATCCAGGTGCCGGACCCTCCTTGGACCGGCCTAACCCAGACTGGCCAAGGCTTCGTTGAAGGTGGCGCTGGGCCGCATGGCGGCAGAAGTCTTGGCAAAGTCCGGCAGATAGTAGCCGCCCATGTCCACCGGCTGGCCCTGGGCGGCGATCAACTCGGCGTTGATCCGTTCCTCGTTATCGGCCAGGGTCTTGGCCAGGGGCGCAAACCTGGCTTGCAGGTCCGGGTCCTGGGTCTGTTCCGCCAGAGCTTGGGCCCAATAGAGGGCCAGGTAGAAATGGCTACCCCGGTTGTCGATCTGGCCCAATTGCCGGGCCGGCGAGCGGTCGAACTCCAGGATCTTGGCGTTGGCCTGGTCTAGGGTTTGCGCTAGCACCGCCGCCTTGGGGTTGTTGAAGGTTTGGGCCAAGTGCTCCAGGGACACACCCAGGGCCAGGAATTCCCCCAGGGAATCCCAGCGCAGATAACCTTCCTGCACAAACTGCTGCACGTGCTTGGGCGCGGAGCCGCCGGCGCCGGTCTCAAATAGACCACCGCCGTCCATCAGGGGCACGATGGACAGCATCTTGGCGCTGGTACCCAGCTCCAGGATGGGGAACAGGTCGGTGAGATAGTCCCGCAACACATTGCCGGTGACCGAGATGGTGTCCTGGCCGGCGCGGATGCGATCTAGCGAAAAACGCACCGCGTCTTCCGGCGCCATGATGTGAATTTCCAGCCCGCTGGTGTCATGGTCCTTGAGATAGCGCTCCACCTTCTGGATGATCTGGGCGTCATGAGCCCGCTGCCGGTCCAGCCAAAACACCGCCGGCGTGCCGGTGATGCGGGCGCGGCTAACCGCCAGCTTGACCCAATCCTGGATCGGCGCGTCCTTCACTTGGCAGGACCGGAAAATATCCCCCTCCTCCACCGGCTGTTCCAGCAGCACCTGTCCGGCGCCATCCAGCACCCGCACGCTGCCCGGCGCCGGGATTTCAAACGTCTTGTCGTGGGAGCCGTACTCCTCGGCCTTCTGGGCCATGAGTCCCACGTTGGGCACGCTGCCCATGGTGCGGGGGTCGAAGGCGCCATGTTGCTTGCAGTCCTCGATCACCGCCTGATAGACACCGGCATAGCAGCGGTCCGGAATCATGGCCTTGGTTTCCCGGGGCTTGCCGTCTGCTCCCCACATGCGGCCTGAATCCCGGATCATGGCCGGCATGGAGGCGTCCACGATCACGTCGCTGGGCACGTGCAGATTGGTAATGCCCTTGTCGGAATTGACCATCGCCAGTTCCGGGCGGATGGCGTGGCAAGCGCGCAGATCTTCTTCGATCTCGTCCCGCTGGTCCTCCGGCAACTGGGCGATCTTGGCGTATAGATCCCCTAAGCCGTTGTTGAGATTGACCCCCAGTTGCTTGAGGATGGCCTCATGCTTGGCCAGGGCGTCCTTGAAGTACACGGAAACCGCGTGACCGAACATGATGGGGTCCGACACCTTCATCATGGTGCCCTTGAGGTGCAGGGATAGCAGCACGCCCTGGGATTTGGCGTCCTGCATTTGCCGTTCGTAGAAGTCCCGCAGCGCCGCCCGGCTCATGACCGCCGCGTCCAGCACCTCACCCGCCGTGAGGGGCAACTTATCCTTGAGCACCTTGACAGTCCCGTCGGCGCCCTGAAACTCGATGCGGCCCACCTGGGTTGCCGTCACCGTGGTGGATTTTTCCGTGCCGTAAAAGTCCCGATCGCTCATATGGGCCACATGGGTTTTGGAATCTGGACTCCAGGCGCCCATGCGATGGGGGTGGTTCTTGGCGTATTGCTTCACGGACAGGGCAGCGCGCCGGTCCGAGTTACCTTCCCGCAGCACCGGGTTGACGGCGCTGCCCAACACCTTGGCATAGCGGGTCTTGATGTCCCGTTCCGCGTCGGTCTGGGGCTCTTCCGGGTAATCCGGCACCGGAAAGCCCTTGGACTGCAATTCCTTGATGGCGGCCTTCAACTGGGGAAGGGAGGCACTGATGTTGGGCAGTTTGATGATGTTAGCTTCGGGCCGCTTGGCCAGTTCACCGAGGGCGGTCAATTCATCCGGGATACGCTGATCCTCGCGGAGGTTTTCCGGAAAGTTGGCCAGGATGCGGCCAGCCAGGGAAATGTCCCGGGTTTCGACGCTGACCCCGGCGGCGGCGGTGAACGCCTGCACGATGGGCAACAGGGAATAGGTGGCCAGCGCCGGAGCTTCATCGATTTTGGTCCAGATTATTTTGGGGGTGGTCATGGTCTCATCTCGTTATTTATAAAAGTTCGGAACGCCCAATGATGGGACCCGCGCCCCATCGGCCAAAACCCGGCCGGCGCCGCATGGCGGGTTGGAAGGACAAAGGATATAAGGAAACCGATCCAGGGGAAGGGTCAAGTCAGGGGCCGGGCCGGCTCTGGAGGGAAGTAAATGTTACCGGGTCCGTGGCGAGGACTGCCAGGGACTAGGACGGGGCATCCACCCCCCGCGCCGCCGCCTTGCGCGCCAGGCCTTCCAAATGCACCCGGCGCGCCGTGGCCCGGCGTTCCCGTTCCTGGATGCGGCAGGGCCGGCACAAACGGGCGATGCTCCACAGGTCTCCCTGGACCGTCTCATACCACCACTTTTGTTGCCCGGCGGTCCAGACTTGGGGGGCGCCGCACTGTTAGCAGCGGAATGGCTGATCTAGGTAGTAGCCGCGTTCCATAAATCCAGGTTCAAAGTAGCTGGGGTTGCGGCCCAGCTTGGCGCGGTCAACCGGCTCGGCGCCCCCTGCGAGGGCCCTGATCATGTCCTGGTGCAGCCTATCCGTCTGCTGCCGCAGCACCGCGGCCCGCGCCCGGTCGATTTTGCTTTGGCGGTGCTGCTTAATTTCCAGACGCCGCTGACGGCCGCTTTTCATCCCGCCTCCTGGGCCGGTTAGATGCGGATCAGGTACACCAAGCTCAGCAGGGTGCCGAGGCCCGCCACCCCATAACCGATCCCGGCCACTAATCCATCCGCCCGCAGTCCCAGGCCGTGCAGGGCGGTCCGCATCCGGTGGGCGGCATGCCACAAACAGAGACTGATAACGCCGAACAGGGCGATCTTGCCCAGCCAGTGGCCGGCAAAGGCGCGTAAGTGCGCATAGTCCAGGCCCGCCGGCACCTGGCCGATGGCGGCCATGAAGGTCAACAACACCAGGGCCGGCAATAGGAAGGCCGCCACCGTGCCGCCGGCGGCGAACAGGCTCCACACCAGGGGCTTATTGGATCTAGCCATGGAAGAGTCCTCCCAGGTACAGGATGAACAGGGTCACGGCGGCCCAGACCCCATAGTGGCCGGCCACGATGAGGCTACCGGGTACGAATTCCTCGCCCCGCTGGATGGGCATGGCCTTGGGCGTGACGCCGAACCAACTGATGGTATGGAACACCGCCACCAACAAGGCAACCAGATGGAACACCAGGGATGGTCCGCTGGCCAGGGTGGCCAGGAACGCCCCATAGGCCTGGGGTCCGTCCGCCAGGCACTTGAGGCCCCACAGCATCAGCAGGGCATAGAGGCCCACGATCAGGCTACTCATTTCCTGGGCCATGTGCAGCCGGTCCCGGCCCCGTTCCAGATACCAGCGCTTGGTGTCGATCTCCCGCACGAAGGGCTTTCTTTGGGATTGTTCAATCATGGTCTTTGCTCCCCAGGCCTAGCTTGTCCATGAACCAACCGACGGTACTGGCGATTTTCATTTGCTGGATGGCCCCGGCCGGGTCCACGTGCTTGGGACACACCTGGGAACAGGCGTCCGCGAAGGCGCAGTCCCAGATGCCCACATTACTGGCCACCTCGTCCTCCCGTTGCTCCCGGCCCTGGTCGCGGGAATCCTGGTTATAGCGGTGGGCCAACGCCAGGGCGGCAGGACCGATGAATTCCGGTATCAGGGCGTATTGGGGGCAGGCCGAATAGCAACAGCAGCAGTTGATGCACTGGGAATATTGATGGTACTTGGCCAACTGGGCCGGCGTTTGCAGATGCTCGCCCTGTTCGATGGCGCGCTCCTGCTTGCGGATGATGTAGGGCTTGACCCGGGTTAGCTTGTCGATGAAGTCATCCAGCACCACCACCAGGTCCCGCTCGATGGGGAAATTGGCTAGGGGCTCCACCCGCACGGGCCGGTCCGGTAATTCCCGCACGAAGGTCTTGCAGGACAGCTTGGGCTCGCCGTCGATCATCATGCCGCAACTGCCGCACACCGCCATGTGGCAGGACCAGCGGAAACTGAGGCTGCCGTCCAGGTGGTCCTTGATGTAGTTGATGGCGTCCAGCACCACCCAGTCCTCCTCACAGGGCACCCGGTACAGCTGATACCAGGGCCGTTCATCCTGTTCGGGCCGGTAACGCAGAATCTCGAATTCAATGGTCTTGTACGCCATGGTCTAGTCCCCCCCGTAGATCCGCTCGCCGGGCGGCAGGCGGGTGATGACCACGTCCAGATAGTCGATGCGGGGCGCCGCCGACCCCCCGTACCGGGCCAATGAGTGCTTGAGATACTGCTGATCGTCCCGCTGCGGATGATCGAGCCGCTGATGGGAGCCCCGGGATTCCTTGCGGTGCAGGGCCGCCTGAGCCACGGTTTCCGCCACGTCCAGCATGGAACCCATTTCCAGGGCATAGATCATCTGGGTGTTGAACACGTTGCTCTTGTCCTCGATGCTCACCCGGGCATAACGCTCCCGCAATTCCGCCAGCTTGTCGCAGGTGTCCTGGAGGGACGCCTCGCTGCGATAGATGCCGGCGCCCTCCTCCATGGTGGCGTTCATCTCCCGGCGCAAACCCGAGATGCTGTCCTTGCCCTGGTCCCGAAGCAGCAGATCCCGCACCCGCGCCCGTGACCGCTCCGCCTGCTCCAGGGGTGCCTTGGGCGCGCCGCCCCCGGCGCGGGCAAACTCCGCCGCGTGGCGTCCAGCCCGACCACCGAACACCAGCAATTCCGTCAAGGAATTGGAGCCCAGCCGGTTGGCACCATTGATGCTCACGCAGGCGCATTCGCCGGCCGCGTACAACCCAGGCAGGGGCGTGGCGGCGTCGATGTTGGTGTGGATGCCGCCCATCATGTAGTGCACCACCGGGCGCACTGGCACCAGTTCGTTGACCGGATCACAGCCCACATAGCTGATGGACAGGTCCCGGATCATGGGCAGACGCTCGTTGATCTTCTTCTCGCCCAAATGGCGCAGATCCAGATGCACCACGTCCCCCCAGCGGGTGGCTACGGTGCGGCCCTTTTGCTGCTCGTGCCAGAACGCCTGGCTCAGCCGGTCCCTAGGGCCCAATTCCATGGCCTTCTTGCGGGGCCAGGGGTCCGGTGGTCCCAACTGGTAGTCCTGCAAGTAGCGATAGCCATCCTTGTTGACCAGAATGCCACCCTCGCCCCGGCAGGCCTCGGTGAGCAGGATGCCGGTGCCGGGCAGGCCCGTCGGGTGATATTGCACGAACTCCATATCTTTTAGGGGCACCCCGGCCCGGTACGCCATGGCCATGCCATCCGCCGTCTTGATGGCGCCGTTGGTGGTGAAGGGGAACATCCAACCAGCGCCGCCGGTCGCCACCACCACCGCCTTGGCCTGGAACAGCCGCATCAGACCGCTGCGCATCTCGATGGCGGTGGCCCCCACGCAGCGGCCTTCCTCCACCAGCAGATCCGTGGTGTAGTACTCGTCGAACCGCTGGATCGAGGGATACTTCAGGGACGTTTGAAACAGGGTATGCAGGATGTGAAAACCGCTCTTATCCGCCGCGAACCAGGTCCGCTCGATCTTCATGCCGCCGAACGGCCGCACCGCCACATGCCCGTCCGGCTCCCGGCTCCAGGGACAACCCCAGTGTTCCAGTTGGATCAACTCCTTGGGCGCCTGGCGAATGAACAGGTCCACCGCATCCTGATCGCACAGCCAGTCGCCGCCCGCCACCGTGTCGTGAAAATGGTATTCCAGGTCGTCGTTGGCCTTGATGACCCCGGCCGCGCCGCCCTCGGCCGCCACCGTGTGACTGCGCATGGGATACACCTTGGACAGCAGGGCGATGCGCAGATCCGGATCCGCTTCCGCCGCCGCGATGGCGGCCCGCAGACCGGCCCCTCCGGCACCGATGATCAAAATATCGGTTGAGATTACTTCCACGGGGATCCTCCAAATGAGTTATCAATCGCCAGGGAACCCGACCAGCAAGCCCTGCCGTGCCCTGGAAGCGGCGCGGTAAAGGGCGTTGGTTGAGCGGAACTTCGAACCAGGGGACTTCTCGAACCCAGTCCAGGGGATGACGGTTTCAGTACCGTTCGATCGACACCGGGCATGCCCTCCCCCTGACCGGCCGGCGCTCCCTGGAAGCACCGCCGCACGCCGGAGCAATCGCCGCCAGAACCGGGTCCGTTCCGTGGCACCTGGAGACAACCACAACCACCCGCATGCACGACCCACTGCCACCTTATTGTTGTTGGGTAATCCATCGCCATGCCGATGAGGAATGCTGGCGAGCAATGTTACAGATTTGTATACCCAGCACAACCTGGGGGCGGACCGCCCTGCGGGTGTACGGGGTTGGGTAATCGGCCGGTGGGCGTCCCCAGGCCAAGGAGCAGTGAATCTGCTGCCCGCTTCTGGGACGGAGTGCAGATTGCCAAATGTCCCCCCGGCCGCTAAAATCTTTTCCTTTTCAGGGACACCTTGGTTCCGCGTGGGTCGAGCCGACGCGCGTCGCGGCATCGTTTGCCCTTATGCTCCCGCCCGCGCCGAGCCGGGACCCCAGCCACCAGTCGCAAACCAGCACCAGCCCGAGTCGCCAGCTTGACCCAGACCTCACCGATCAACCTCCTGGGCTTGGACCGCGCGGCTATGGACCAGCTCATGGCCGAGCGGGGCTTCAAGCGGTTTCACGGACGCCAAATTCTCAAGTGGATGCACAAGCATGGGGTCGTGGACTTCGAGGCCATGACCGACCTGAGCAAATCTCTGCGCGCCGAACTGGCCACCTGGGCCGAGGCGCGGGGGCCGGAGATCCTGTTGGAGCGCAAATCTGCCGACGGAACCTGCAAGTGGCTGCTGGAACTCTCCTGCGGCAACCGGGTCGAGACGGTATTCATCCCGGACGGGGAGCGCAGCACCCTGTGCGTGTCCTCCCAGGTGGGCTGCGCCATGAAGTGCCCCTTCTGCTCCACCGGTCAGCAGGGCTTCAACCGCAATCTGACCAGCGCGGAAATCATCGGCCAGGTTTGGGTGGCGGCCCGCCAGCTAGGCGAGCGGCATCTGACCAATGTGGTGTTGATGGGCATGGGCGAACCCCTGGCCAACCTGGACCAGGTCCTGCCGGCCCTGTCCCTGATGCAGGATGACCTGGCCTACGGGTTGTCCAAGTTTCGGGTCACGGTGAGCACCGCCGGCATGTTACCGGGCCTCAAGGCCCTGCGGGCCGCCATGGACGTGAGCCTGGCGGTCTCCCTGCACGCGCCCACCGATGAACTACGGGATCAGTTGGTGCCCCTGAACCGCAAGTATCCCCTGGCGGAACTGCTGGCCGCCTGCCGGGAATACATCGCCGGGGACAAGCGGCGCAAGGTCACCTTTGAATATGTGATGCTAGATGGCATCAACGACAGCGACGCCCAGGCCCGGCAACTGACGCGGCTCCTGGAAGGGACCCCCAGCAAGCTGAACCTGATCCCCTTCAACCCCTTTCCGGGTAGTCCCTACCGGGCCTCCTCTCCGGAGCGGGTGGAGTCGTTCCGGCAAATTCTGATGCGCGCCGGGATCATCTCCATGACCCGCAAGACCCGGGGCGACGACATCGACGCCGCCTGTGGCCAACTGGTGGGCAAGGTGCTGGAGCGGCGCCCCCGTCTGGGGTCGTCCGGCGCGGCCGCCGGAGGAGCCACGCCATGAATTCCGCCTTGAACCTGCTGCTAGTCCTGGCTTTGGGCTGGTCCCTAAGCGCCTGCGACACCAATCCGATCAAGGAAAGTTTCAGCAGTTCTGCCGAGGACCTGGATGACGTGGGGGAACCGCGGGAGGATCGACCCGGGGACATTTACGCCCAGATGGGTCAGGGCTACCTCAAGGAAGGCCAGCCTGGCGTCGCACTGCGCAAACTGAAGCGGGGCTTGGAAGTGGACCCCAATAATTCCCGGGTGCATGTAGTGCTGGGCAATCTCTATGACAGCCTCGGCGAAACCGAGGCGGCGGAAAACCATTACCGGCGTTCCCTGCAACTCGCTCCCCGTAACCCCTATTACCACAATGCCCTGGGCAGCTTTCTCTGTAAGCGGGAGCGCTACCCGGAAGCCGAGGAAGAATTCCAGCTTGCCATTCAAAGCCCTATGTATCCCACGCCCTGGGCCGCCCTGACCAACTCCGGCGTGTGCGCCTACCGGGCCGGCAACATCCCCCAGGCAGAAACCAATCTCCAGCGCGCCCTGACCGCTAATCCCCAAATTCCCCAGGCCCTGCTGAAGCTGGCCCAGATCCGCTTCGATCAGGGGGACTCCGCCCGCGCCAAGGAATACCTGGACCGCTACCAGCGGGTGGCGCCACCGGCCCCGGAAGGGCTCTGGTTGGCGATCCGCATCGAGCGGGCCTTGGGCAACCAGAAGGTGGCCGGTCGTTACCAGGCCGAACTCAAGAAAAGGTTCCCGGATGCGCCGGAGAACCAGCTTGCCAAGGAATCGAAATAAACATGAATCCATTACCCATGTGGGATAAGGAATCGACACCTCCCGAACCCACCGAAGGTCCTGGCCGCCGTCTGCGGGCCGCACGCCAAGCCAAGGGCATAGGCCTGGATAAGGTGGCGTCCCAACTGCATCTGGGCCAACACCTGTTGGAAGCCCTGGAACAGGACGATTATGAGCGCCTCCCCGGTGCCGTGTTCGTGCGGGGCTATATTCGCAATTACGCACGTCTGTTGGGCATCGACGAGGATCCCTTGTTGGGTGCCTACTACGCCCGGCAACCGGCGCCCCAGGCGGCCACACCCCGGGTCATCGCTGCGCCCCAGCCGGAAATCCGCAGCAACCACTTGGGTATCCGGCTGGTCAGTTGGGTTCTGGTGCTGGGCCTGTTGGCCCTGTTGGGCTTTTGGGTCCAGGGCCGCTTCGATTGGCAGAACCGCAGCCCGGGACAACGGGCGGTCACCTCCACGCCGGTGGATAGCCTGCCCCTGGCCGGCGCGGGTGCCCAGCCGGCGGATGTACCACCGAACCTCAATCTGCCAGATACCTCATTCCGGGGCGAGCCCGGACCCGTGCCAGCCGCCGCACCAGCTCCGGTGGTCGTCGAGGAGCCGCCACCGCCCCGTCCCCAGGGGGTGAGTCTGGAATTCACCGGCAACACCTGGGTAGAGGTGCGGGACGCCAAGACCAAGGTCATCCTCACCGGCCAAATCAACAAAGGCGATAAGCGCACCCTGGAAGGCACGCCGCCCTTTACCCTGTTGCTGAACAACAAAACCCGGGTGCAGATCAGCGTCAATGGTGAACCCTTCACGTTGCCGGCCAGCGCCAACCTGGGCAACAACCGGGCGCGGGTGACCATCGATCCCACCAAGTTCAACTGATCCGGGTCCCGCCATGGCCGCTAATCTCCAAGCCATCCGGGGCATGCACGACATTCTGCCGGCGCAAGTATCCCGTTGGCAGCGCCTGGAACGCACCCTGGACCTCCTGATGGGCCGCTACGGTTATCAGGAAATCCGCATGCCCATCGTGGAACTGACTGAGTTGTTCAAGCGCTCCATCGGCGAGGTCACCGACATCGTTGAAAAGGAGATGTACAGCTTTACGGATCGCAACGGCGACGGACTCACCCTGCGCCCGGAAGGAACCGCCGGCTGCGTGCGGGCGGTGCTGGAAAATGGGCTGCTGGATCAGCCCCGCCGGCTTTGGTACCAGGGACCCATGTTTCGCCATGAACGTCCCCAGAAGGGCCGCTATCGCCAGTTCCACCAAGTGGGCGTGGAAGCCTTCGGTCTGCCGGGGCCGGACATCGACCTGGAGCTGATTCTGCTCACTGCCCGGCTTTGGAAAGAACTGGGGCTGACCGGGCTGGAGCTGCAAATCAACAGCCTGGGCACTCCGGACGAACGGGCCGTCTACCGGGACACTCTGGTGGACTATCTCCAGGGGCATTACGAGACCCTGGACGAGGACAGCCGCCGCCGTCTGGAAACCAATCCGCTGCGTATCCTGGATTCCAAGAATCCAGCCATGGCCGAGTTGGTGGCAGACGCACCGACCTTGACCCAATACCTGGGTGCCGCATCCCAAGCCCATTTCGACGCCCTGTGCGCCGGGTTGGACCAGTGCGGCCAGGCCTATCGGATCAATCCGCGCCTGGTCCGGGGCTTGGACTACTATTGCTTGACCGTGTTCGAGTGGGTCACCACTCGCCTGGGCGCCCAGGGCACCGTCTGCGCCGGCGGCCGCTACGACGGCCTGGTGGCCCAGTTGGGGGGGCGCCCGACGCCGGCGGTGGGATTCGCCATGGGCCTGGAGCGCCTGGTGGCGCTGCTGGAGGAAGGCGGGCTAGAAACCGGCGACGAGCTGGATGTTTACCTGATCGCCGTGGGTGCGGCCGGCGACGGCGCGGCCCTGCAACTCGCGGAACGGCTGCGGGAGGCGCTCCCGGACCTGCGTCTGCTCACCCATTGCGGCGGCGGTGGCTTCAAGAGCCAGTTCAAGAAGGCGGATCGCAGCGGCGCCCGCCTGGCCCTGGTGTTGGGCGAGGATGAACTGGCCCGGCAAGTGGCCGCCATCAAGCCCCTGCGGGACGGCGGTGAACAGCGGGAAGTGGCGTTTGAACAATTGCCGGCGACCCTGCGGGAACTGCTGGCGGATTCCTGAGCGGCGGGGCCGGCACGGCAACCACCAACCGGTTTCCCAACCGGTTGACCCATCGGACGATTTCAAATAACAGGCGCGGCGGCGATGTACGAAACCGAAGAGCAAGAAGTAGAGGCCCTCAAGAAATGGTGGGCGGACAATGGCACATCCATCATCGCCGGCGTGGTGCTGGGTCTGTTGCTGATATTTGGCTGGCGCTGGTGGGGAGAACATCGTCAGCAGGTGGCGGCGGAGGCGTCCAACGCCTTTGATCAAATGATCAGCTCCACGGAAGCGGGCCGCTTGGATGAGGCCAGCACCCAGGCGGGGCTGATCCGCCAACAGTTCGGCTCCACCCCTTACGCCGCGTTCGCGGATCTGATGCTGGCCCGGATTCGCCTGCAACAGGGGGATGTGCCCGGCGCCAAGTCGGCCCTGGACCAGGCCAGCAAATCGGCGCCGGACCCCGCCCTGCGGGCGGTGGCGGTACTGCGTCTGGCGCGGATCCTGCTGAGCACTGGCGACCCGGACGGTGCCGCCAAATTGTTGAATGAGCACCCAGGCCCGGCCGCTTTCGCCGGCGAATATGCCCTGGCCCGGGGCGACATCGCCCAGGCCAAGGGTGATGCTAACGGCGCCCGCTCCGCATTCCAGGAAGCTTTGCAGCATAAGGTCGCCAATCCGGACCTGGTCCAACTCAAGCTCGACAACCTGCCCCCCGGCACCTAAGAGGTTCGCCATGTCCCGCACCCAGTTGTTCGTTCCCTTCCTGGCCGGCCTGCTCCTCACCGGCTGCAGTAATTGGCGCGACCTGATGCCGGTGGATGCCTGGCGGGAAGTCGATAACCAGGCGCCCCCCGCCGAATTGATGGACATCCCCAACCCCATCGCCATCACCACCCGCTGGAGCCACGGCACCGGCAAGGGGGCTGGCGACCAGCGGGTGAAGCTGGTTCCGGCGATAGGAGCGGGCCGGATCCTGACCGCCGACTCCCAGGGCCAGGTCACTGCCCATGACCTTCAGTCTGGCGGCCAGGTGTGGAGCACGGACACCAAGGCAGCCATCACCGGGGGTCCCGGCATCGGCGACGGCCTAGTGTTGCTGGGCTCCGGCGATGCGGAAGTGATCGCCTTGGACCTGGCCACCGGCAACGAGAATTGGCGCAAGCGGGTGAGTAGCGAAGTGCTCTCCATCCCCCGTGCCAGCCAAGGCGTGGTGGTCGCCCATTCCATCGACGGCAAGGTCCACGGCCTCAACGCCCGCACCGGCACCCGGGTCTGGGTCTATGACCGCACCGCCCCAGTTCTTACCTTGCGCGGTAGCAGCTCGCCGGTCATCGAAGGCTCCCGTGCCATCATCGGCCTGTCCAACGGCAAGCTAGCCAGCATCGATCTAGGGAGCGGTAATCCCAATTGGGAGGTGACGGTCAGCCCGCCCAAGGGTCGTTCGGAATTGGAGCGGATCGTGGACATCGACGCGGATCCCCTGCTGGTGCAGGGTTACGCCTTCGTGGTGACCTACCAGGGGGACATGGCGGCCCTGTCCCAGGAAAATGGTCAGATCATGTGGCGACGGGAAATGTCCTCCTACGCCGGTCTGACCGCCGACCGGCGCCAACTCCTGGTGACCGACACCAAGAGCCGGGTGTGGGGTCTGGACCCCCGCAATGGCTCGTCCCTGTGGAAACAGGACAAGTTGCTGAACCGGCGCATGACTGCCCCGGCGGTGCTGGGAGACCTGGTGCTGGTTGGCGATTTGGAAGGCTATGTGCATTGGCTGGCGGCGGAAGACGGCAGCCTCCGGGGGCGGGTCAAGATCGCCAGTTCCCCTATCACCGCTACGCCCCTGGTGTATGACGGGGTCGCCTACGTGCTGGCGAATGACGGCACCCTGGCCGCCCTCAGTCCTGGCGGATCCTGATCCCAGCCCATGTTACCGGTCATCGCCCTGGTCGGGCGCCCCAACGTCGGCAAGTCCACCCTATTCAACTGCTTGACCCGTAGCCGGGACGCTCTGGTGGCCAACCAGCCGGGTCTCACCCGGGACCGGAAATATGGCACCGGCAAGCTGGGTCCCCGCCCCTACCTGGTGGTGGACACCGGCGGGCTCACCGGCGAAAAGGACGGCGTCGAGGCCCTCATGGAACGCCAGGCGCGCCTGGCCATCGAGGAAGCGGACCAGATTCTGCTGATCTTGGATGCCCGGGAAGGCTGCACCCCCGGCGACGAAACCATCGCCAGGGAACTGCGCCGCACCGGCAAGCCGGTGATTGCGGTAGTCAACAAGACCGACGGCCAGGATCCGGATCTGGCCATGGGGGATTTCCATCGCCTGGGCCTGGGCGTCCCGGCGGCCATCGCGGCGGTCCATAGTCGGGGTGTGCGAGTACTGATGGACCGGGTACTGGGCGAGGAAGAGCCTGGTGCGGAAGCCCGGGACGACCGGGAACTGGCCCCCGGCGAGGGACTGCGCGTGGCAGTGGTGGGACGCCCCAATGTAGGCAAGTCCACCCTCATCAACCGGCTGCTCGGCGAGGAACGGGTGATCGCCTGCGACATGCCGGGCACCACCCGTGACAGTCTGTTCATTCCCTTCCAACACGGCGACCGCAACTACACCCTGATCGATACCGCCGGCATCCGGCGCCGCGCCCGCATTTCCGACACCCTGGAAAAATTTAGCGTCATCAAGGCGTTGCAGTCCATCGCCGAAGCCCAGGCAGTGATCCTGGTGGTGGATGCCCAGGACGGCATCAGCGACCAGGACACCAGTCTCGCCGCCCACATCCTGGACAGCGGGCGGGCCCTGGTGGTAGCAGTCAATAAATGGGACGGGCTCAAGTCCACCGAGCGCACCCAGGTCAAGGATGCCCTGCAACGGCGCCTGGGCTTTTTGGATTTCGCCAGTTGGCATTACATCTCGGCCCTGCACGGTTCCGGCGTCGGTCTGCTGCTGGACACCGTGGATCAAGCCTACGCCAATGCGGTCCGGCATCTGCCCACCCCGGAAATCAATCGCCTGCTGGGCCTGGCCCTGGCGGAACACCAGCCGCCCCTGGTACGGGGCCGCCGGATCAAGTTGCGCTATGCCCATCAGGGCGGCCGCAACCCGCCCATCATCGTCATCCACGGCAACCAGACCGAGGAATTATCGGAAAGCTACAAGCGCTATCTGACTAACTTCTTCCGCACCGCCCTCAAGCTGCATGGCACGCCGATCCGGTTGTCGTTCAAGACCGGCGACAACCCCTACGAAGGCCAGCGCAACCAGTTGACGCCCCAGCAGGTACAAAAGCGTAAGCGCCTGGTGAAATTCGCCAAGCGCAAGGATTGACGCCGCCCGCGTATAATTGGCGCCCCCCTACCCACAGGACTTGAGCGCTCATGGCCGCATCTCCCCATGTATTCGACGTCACCCAGGAAAGCTTCCAAACCCTGGTGTTGGAGGCGTCCCATCGCCACCCGGTATTGGTGGATTATTGGGCCGAATGGTGCGCCCCCTGCCGGGCCCTGGCGCCGATCCTGGAGCGGGTGGCGGATGCCTACGGGGGCAAATTGACCGTCGCCAAGCTCAATACCGAGGAACAACGGGACCTGGCGGCCCGGCATGGCATCCGTAGCCTGCCGACCGTGCGGCTGTTTCTGGACGGTCAGCCGGTAGATGAATTCCTGGGCGCTATGCCGGAAGCCAAGGTGCGTGCCTTCGTGGACCGTTTCCTGGTCCGGGAATCGGACCTCTGGCTGGACCAGGCCGAAGTGTTGCTGGGCGATGGCGACCTGGACGGCGCCGGCCGGCTGCTAGACCAGACCCAGGGGAACGACGCCGCCAATCCGCGCCTGCCGGTACTGCAAGCCCGCCTTCAGGTCGCCCAGGGCGACCTGGCCGGCGCGGCCCAAACCTTGGCATCCCTGGACCTGGATCAGCAACAACAACCCGAGGTGCTGGCCCTGCGCGGCCAACTGGCTTTTTACCAACAGGCCCAATCGGCGCCGCCAGCGCCCGAATTGGAGCAACGCCTGCTGGATAACCCGGCGGACAGTGAAGCCCGCTACCTGTTAGCGGTGCAGCGGGTGGTGGCCGGCGACATCCCCGCCGCCCTGGAGTTACTGCTGGAGTTGCTGCGCCGGGACCGCAAATATGGGGATGACGCCGCCCGCGCCACCCTGTTGCGCATTTTTGAGCTCTTAGGGGGCTCCGGGGAACTGGTATCCAGGTACCGGGCCAAGATGACCAGCATCCTGTTCTAGGCCGAGGGAAACGCTGCCGCCGGACCTAGCCCCGCCCCCTGGAATGTTTTTTATTCCCAGCATGGTATCCGGGGACTTGACCCAGGTGCCTGGAACAATGAGACTGCCAAGTCGAATGCCGATCATTCTAAAAAAATAGCTTAACGATATTATAGGTTTTTAATGCCAAGCGTCGCCCAACGCGACAGCCCCCATGGCTGAAACTCGCCCCTGTCGCTTGGGATGAATGAGGGAAGCATGTCAGTCATCTTGGGATTTCGCCAGCGCCTGCTGGCGGCACTGCTGTTGTTGCTGGTGGTGGGGGGACCGGCCCTGGCCGCAGACGACCTGTATCGCTACCAGACCCAAGCGGGGGATACCCTGGTGGGCCTCGCTGAAGCTCTGTTGATCCGTCCCGGCGACTGGCCCATCCTCCAGTCGCTCAATCGCATCGCCGACCCCCGCGCCATCCCGGTCGGCTCCTATCTGCTGATTCCCTTGGCCCTGATGCGCGTCCAGGCCGCTCCGGCCCGGCTGTTGGACTTCGCCGGGTCCGTATCCCTGCGGGAGCCGGGCCAGGCCGCAACCTCAGCAGTGCTTGGCGCCCGGATGCCGCCGGGAAGCGAGATCCGCACCGGCGAGGACGGCCAGGCCACGGTGGAACTGGCGGACGGCTCCCTGGTACGGGTCGGCCCCTCGGTGGTGGCGGAGTTGGAGAACATGGAGGAATACCGGGACGTTAGCTTTTTCCGCTCCAGGCTCAAGCTGCTACAGGGCCGTATCGAGGCCTTGGTCACCCACGTCCAGGGAGGCAACCCCCATTTTCAAGTCAAGACGCCCCAGGCCATCCTGGGCGTGCGGGGCACCCATTTCCGGGTAGCCGCCAATCCCCAGCGCAACACCTCCCAGGGTGAGGTGCTGGCGGGCCAGGTGGCGATTCGGGGTAGCCGCCAGGAACGCCTGGCCGGTGCTGGCTTTGGCGTCTGGGTGGACCGCCGGGGCCAGGTTTCGTCCCTCATCGCCCTGCCACCGGCCCCGGACCTCAGCCGCTTGGCGCCGGTACAGGAAAAGCCCCTGCCCCGCTGGGAACTGCCGCCGGTGGCCGGCGCCGCAGCCTACCGGGCCCAGATTGCCCTGGACCCGGAATTCAAGCAAATCCGTGCGGAGATCCTCTCCTCCACGCCCATTCTGCGATTTCCGGAATTACCGGACGGCGATTACCTGCTGCGGGTCAGGGCCGCCGACGCCCTGGGCCTGGAGGGTCCAGACGCGGTGCATCCCTTCCGCCTCAAGGCGCGCCCGGAGCCTCCCTTGCCGTCCACGCCGGCGCCCCAGAGCCGGGTCCGGGCGGCGGAACCCCGTTTCCAGTGGGCCGCCAATCCCCAGGCCGCCAGCTATCACCTCCAGGTGGCGGCGACCGCCCAATTCGACTCGCCGGTCCTGGACGTGGCCTCGCTCCAGGACACCGGCCACTCCACCAAGCTAGCGGTGGGCGATTATTTTTGGCGGGTGGCCAGCGTACGGTCCGACGGTGACCAGGGGCCCTTCTGCGACCCCATCCCCTTCAGCCTGCGCCCGCCGCCGGCCCAACCGGAACCGCCGGAACTCAGCGACCAGGAAATGCAGTTCAACTGGAGCGCCGAGCCGGGCCAGAAGTTTGAATTTCAGATGGCGTCCGATGCCCAGTTCTCCAATCTGCTCGCGGCTCTCCAGACCGAAACGCCCAAGGCCCGTGTGGCAAAGCCGGAGCGGGGTGGCCGCCTCTATATCCGTTACCGGGCCACCGACCCGGACGGCGTGGTGGGCCCCTATACCAAGCCCCAGGTGGTGGATTTGCCCGCCTGCGTCGAGGACCTGACTGGCGCCTGTCTGGACTCCGCCACCGGCCGGCTGCGCTCTATTCCCTGAGAAGACCCGGAACCGCCTCGGGTGAAGCCGGCCACGACGCCATCCGCAGCAACGGGTATGATGCCGGGCCGGCGGGAACCAGCCCCAGCCGCTGGTCCAGTAGCCCGGCCCATGACTTCCTGGTTGTAGATGAATGACTCCCTTGGTCCAACTTCAGCCCCTGCGGCGAGAATGGCTCCTGGCAACCCTGATCCTGACCCTGCTGGCGAGCCTGGCGGTCCTCGGACGCTGGACCTGGCGCCTCGATCAATACGTACATGACGCCGCCCAATCCCTATGGGCGGGAGCGCCGCCCCAGGATGTGGTGATCGTCGCCATCGATGACGAAAGTCTGCGCGCCCTGGGACGCTGGCCCTGGCGGCGCGACCTGCATGCGGAGGTCATCGAGCGCATCACTGCGGCCCGGCCCAAGGCGATTTTTCTCGACCTGCTGCTCTCCGAGCCGGCCCCGGATCCAGCCCAGGATGCCCGCTTGGCCCAGGCCATCGCCGGTTCCGGCAAGCTGGTGCTGCCGGTAGCGTTTGACGCCGAGGGACTCAGGTCTGGCCAGGCCCTGGAACCTATCGCCGCCCTCGCCGCCAGGGCCCGTCTGGGCCACATCGACGCCGAACCGGACCTGGATGGCGTGCTGCGCTGGATCTACCTGCGTGCCGGCGTGGACCATGCCCACCTGCCCCAGGCAGCGCTGGCCTTGCTGGACGCCGCCGGCGTCGATTTCCCGGCCAGGCCGTCCCTGGCGCCCACTCCGGGTCAGGCGCCCGCCAGCGCGGCAGAACACCATTGGCTCAGGGACCAGCGCCACCTGATCCGCTATCTGTTCGACCCCGCGCACCTGGTCCAGGTGTCCTACGCGGACCTGGCGCGGGGCACCGTCCCGGCGTCCCAGTTCGCGGATAAATTCGTGCTCATCGGCGTCACCGCCCAGGGCTTAGATGGTTTCACCGCCACGCCCCTGTCCCTGTTGGCCGGTCGCCAGACGCCGGGGGTGGCGATCACCGCCGAAATTCTGGCCATGATCCGCTCCGGGGTCCAGTTGGCGCCGGTCCCCACCGCATTCAACGCCCTGCTGTCGGCGGTCTGGATCCTGGGGCTGCTGTTGGCGATGCGCGGCGGTTCTCCCCGTCAGGGTCTGACCCTGGCGGTCGGCTCCACGCTGTCCGCGCCCCTGGTGGCAATGGCGGTGCTGCCGCTGGGCTGGTGGTGGGCACCCGGCGGGGTTCTGGTGGCCAGTCTGAGCGCCTACCCCCTGTGGAGCTGGCGGCGCCTGGAAGTGACCGCCCGGCTGTTGGACGAAGAAATCCGCCGTCTGAGTGGAGAACCGGGTCCGGCCCCGACCCTGGTGGAAAGAACGCCAGCCCAGCGGCCGCCCTGGGACCCGCTGGATTCCAGGGTCCAGGCGGTGCGGGACGCCGCCCAGCGCCTGTGCCGGGCGCGGCGCCTATTGGATGACATCCTGGCCGGCCTGCCGGATGCCACCCTGGTGGTGGACCTGGGCGGGCGGGTGGCCCAGGCCAACCAGGCGGCCCTGCGCTTGCTGGAAAACGGTGTCGACCTGATCGGCCAAGAGTTGGAACCCCTGCTGGAACATCTGGTACCCAGCGACGCCCCCACCTGGACTCTGTTGCTGACCCGGGCAGCGCGGCAGCAACAGATGGTCACCAGCGAGGCCCTGGACGCCCGGCAACGGGTTTTCCTGGTACGTCTGGCCCCCCTGCAGGCGCCGGATTCCCCCTGCCTGGGCGTCATTGTCAGTTTGGCGGACGTGACCCAGATGCGCCATGTGGAACGCCAGCGGGAGGATCTGCTCGGTTTTATCGCCCATGATTTACGCTCGCCCCAGGCTTCCCTCATCACCGTTTCCCGGCTGTTGCGGACCGGCGATGCGGTCATGACGTCCCAGGAATTTTCGGAAATGGTCGAGAATCTGGCGGAAAATTCCCTGCAATTGTGCGATGAACTGCTACAGGTGATGCGCGCCGAGAACCGGCCCCTCCAGGCTGGCCGTCTGGACCTGTTCCAGGTAATGGCGGACGCCGCCCAAGAAGTATTGCCCCAGGCACGGGCCAAGCATCTGCGCCTAGCCGCTACCCGCCTCGGCGAGGCCGCCTGGATCCAGGGCGACGCCTACCTGCTGCGGCGGGCGCTGGTCAACCTCCTGAACAACGCCATCAAGTTCAGTCCCCCCCATGCCACCATCAGCACCGACATCCAGCATCACCCGGAGTATTGGACCTGCCGGGTCCAGGACCAGGGACCGGGCATCTCGCGCCAGGATCTGGCGCGCCTGTTCCGGCGCTACCAGCGGGTCGAGGGCTCCGGCGGCGGCTCCCTGACCCCCGGCATCGGCCTGGGGTTGGTGTTCGTGGACACGGTGGCGCGCCGCCATGGCGGCCATGTCCAGGTGGACAGCGTGCTGGGCCAGGGCTCCCTGTTCGAGTTGTGGCTACCGGCGGAAGCGGATCTCCCCCTCCCCAGTTCGTCTCCGGACAGCCTGCTCAAGGCCACCCTGCTATTGGAAAACGGCGACCCGGCTGCCAGCCGGTTTCCGCCTCCAGAATCCCGCCCAGATTTTGACGCCTAGGGGGACCACTGGGGCTCACCATCCAAGAGTCCGGTCCAGGGATGCCCTGCCCATCTGACTCCCAACGCCGGGTTGGCGAATCCCAGGCCCGCCACCGCCAGCAATTGCCGGTCCCGGTGGACCAGGGGCAGATAGGGCCGCAGCCAGTCTGGCACCCCCGCTTCCTGGCAGAGATTCTTTAGGGAGCGATGTTGGGTCTGTCCCGGCGGACAAAACTGCTCGCCACCGGCCCGAAATCCCACCCATAGCCCATCCCCTGGCCAGGGCGCCGGGGGATGCAGCCAGCCCAAGCCAGCCGGCAACCGCAACACCTCCGGCTTGGGCCAGGGCAAGGGTCCCTGGGGCCGGGCTGGCAGGGGCTTCAGCACATACAACTGGTCCCGGTAGCGGCGGGCTTCTGCGCCGGGCCAGGCCACCAGGGGTTGGCGATCCGGAGCCGCCGGCAAGAGTTCCGTCAAGATCCGCGCCAAGGGCCGGCTGGCAGGTACCGGAAGCCCCAATGCACGGATCCAGAAGCGCAGCAGGGCCCGGGCCCGGTCCGGGGCCAGGGCCCGCAACCGGGCGACCGACAGAGTGTGGGGCGCCCGGCCCCGCGCCTGTTCCAGGTCCGCCTGGGCCAGGGCATCAATCAGTCCTTGGGCCTCGGCGCAATGGCTGGCGGCCCGTGCGCTGGTGCGGGCCTGGGCCGGCCAGCGTTCCGCCACCAGGGGCAATAGGCGCTGGCGCAGGAAATTGCGGTCGAAACGGCAATCCTCGTTGCTGGGGTCCTGAATCCAGGCGATGCCCTGGAGCCGCGCCTGCTCCCGTAACTCCGCCCGGCTGAACTCCAGCAGGGGCCGGGCCAGGAACCCTGCCGCCAGGGGTTGCAGCCGGGGCATGGCGGACAGGCCGCGCAGGCCACTGCCCCGCAACAACTGGAGCCAAAAAGTTTCGGCCTGATCGTCCTGGTGATGGGCGGTCAGCATCATTTCCCCCTCGCCGAGCAGCGTCGCGAAGGCGGCCCGCCGGGCGTCCCGGGCCAGGGCCTCCAGGCTGGTGCCGGGCTGTTCCCGCAAGCCGAGGGATTGCACCCGCAGGGGCACATCGAGAGCGGCGCACTCCTGGCGGCAATGCTGGACCCAGTCCGCCGACGGCGCTTGTAAGCCATGATCCAGGTGCAGGGCGGCCAGGGGCACGGCCAGGCGGTCGCGAAGCGCCGCCAGGGCATGGAGCAGAACGCTGGAGTCCAGCCCGCCGCTGTAGGCGACCCAGTAACGGGCCGGGCGAGGCCATTCCGCGAGAATGGCGAACAGGCGTTCCGGGGAGAAACCCACGGCGGGACGATCAGCCGACGAACTTACCGTAGCCCATCAGGCGTTGGTGACGGCGCTCCAACAGGCGTTCCGTGTTGTAGGAGGCCAGACCATCCAGGGCGTCCAACAGCGTCGCCTTCAGATTGGCGGCCATGGCGTCCAGGTCCCGGTGCGCACCGCCGAGCGGTTCCGGCACCACCTGATCCACCAGGCCCAATTCCTTGAGCCGGTCCGAGGTGATGCCCATGGCTTCCGCCGCCAGGGATGCCTTGTCTGCGCTTTTCCACAGGATGGACGCGCAGCCTTCCGGAGAAATGACCGAGTAGGTGCTATAGCGCAGCATGGCCAAAAAGTCGCCCACGCCGATGGCCAAGGCGCCGCCGGAGCCCCCTTCACCGGTGACCACGCACAGGATGGGGGTGCGCATCCCGGCCATGAGCATCAGATTGCGGGCGATGGCCTCGCTTTGCCCCCGCTCTTCCGCACCCACGCCCGGATAGGCGCCTGGGGTGTCGATGAAGGTGATGATGGGCAACTGGAACCGCTCCGCCATTTCCATGAGCCGCAGGGCCTTGCGATAGCCTTCGGGACGGGGCATGCCGAAGTTGCGGAACAGCTTGTCCTTGGTGTCCCGCCCCTTCTGGTGGCCGATGACCATGACCGGGCGGCCTTCCAAGCGCGCCAATCCACCGACGATGGCCGGGTCGTCGGCGAAGGTGCGGTCGCCATGCAATTCGCTAAACTCGGTGAAGATCCGGTCCGCGTAGTCCAGCGTATAGGGACGCTGGGGATGGCGCGCCATCTGGGAAATCTGCCAGGAAGTGAGATTGGAGAATATGGATTCGGTCAACTGACGGCTCTTGGCCTCCAGGCGCTGGATTTCGTCCTGGATATTGATTTCGTTGTCGTTGCCGACCATGCGCAGCTCCTCGATCTTCGCCTCGAGTTCGGCGATGGGCTGCTCAAATTCCAAAAAATTCAGGTCCATGGGCAAAGGATACCGGAACGGCGCGGCCGGCGACAGGGTAACCGCAACTCAGGCGGCCTGGTGGTCCCGGCGGGCGGCCTGGAGCCAACGGGCGCTCCAATGGGCGGCGGGCTCCGGTCTGCCAAAAAAATAGCCCTGGAGCAGATCGCAGCCGTGCAGCCCACCGAGAAAGTCGCTCTGGGCCTGGGTCTCCACCCCCTCCGCCACCACCTTGAGCCCCAGGCTGTGGGCCAGGGCGATGGTGGCGGCGCAAATTTCCGCGTCGTTGGCGTCGGTTTCGATGTCCCGCACGAAGCCCCGGTCCAGCTTGAGGGCCTGGATCGGCAGATGCTTGAGGTACGCCAGGGACGAATAGCCGGTGCCGAAGTCGTCGATGGACAACAACACCCCCAGATCCCGCAACACCCCGAGCTGGCCGATGGCCCGTTCCGGGTTTTCCATGGCCACGGATTCCGTGACTTCCAGTTCCAAGTCCCCTTCCCTGAGGCCGTACCGTTCGAGGCAGCACCGTACCTGATCCAACAGATCCCGGTCCCGCAACTGGTGGGCCGACAAGTTGACCGCCATGCGCGGCAAAGGCTGGATGCCGGCATTCCGCCATTCCGCCAACTGCCGACAGGCTTCCTCCATCACCCAGGCGCCCAGCTTACTAATCAGACCGATTTCCTCCGCCACCGGCACGAAACGGGCCGGGGACACCCAACCCCGGACCGGGTGGTTCCAGCGCAGCAGGGCTTCCACGCCGTGCAGGCGGCCGTCCCGGGCGTACACCTGGGGTTGGTAATAGAGCTGGAACTGGTGGTCGGCCACCGCCACCCGCAGGTCCGCTTCCAGCTCCAGCCGTTCTGCCGCCGCCTGGGTCATGCTGGGATCAAAGAACTGGACGTTGTTCCGCCCCTTGTCCTTAGCGTGGTACATGGCCGTATCGGCGTTCTTCATCAGCGTATGGGGCGTTTCCCCATCGACCGGGAAGGTGGCGATGCCGATGCTGGGGCTGGTATGCAGGGTGTGACCCTCGATCAGATAGGGTTCATTGAGGGCGATCAGAATCTTGTTGGCCACCGCCGCAGCGTCCAGCAATTGGCCCATGGAGGTGAGGACCACCACGAATTCATCACCGCCCTGGCGGGCTACGATGTCGCTGGCCCGCACCGCCACCTTGAGGCGGTGGGCGACTTCTTTCAGCAAACGGTCGCCGATACCGTGGCCCAGGGTGTCATTGATGTACTTGAAGCGATCCAGGTCGATGAACAACACCGCCAACTGGCGGCCCGAGCGACGCTCGGACAGCAACGCCTGTTCCAGCCGGGTTTCCAGGCTGAACCGGTTGAGCAAACCGGTCAGGGCGTCCTGGTGGGCGAGCCGTTCGATGGATTCCGCCGCCAGCTTGCGCTCCCGGATATCGCCGAACAAGCCGGCCAGGTATTGCAACTCGCCCTGGTTGTTCCGGATGGCGGTGATAGACAAATCCACCCACAGGGTACCGCCGTCCTTGGCGACCAGCCGCAATTCCATCCGCCCATCGTCCCGTTGGCCGGCCACCAGATCCGCCACCAATTCCTCGGCCTGGACCAGGTCCTCCACCGCCGTGATGGCCACCAGCGACAGCCCCCTCAGCGTCCCTGGCCCATGGCCCAGCAGGGCCGCCAGGCTGGCGTTGGCTTCTGTGATCTGGCCGCCGGCATTGAAAAAGGCCACGCCAGTGTTGGCCCGCTCGAAAATATTCAAAAAGCAGGCTTCCTTGTCCCGGACCGCCTGGATCGCATGGGCGACTCGCTGCTCCAATAGGGCATTCTGTTCTTGGATGTGGGACTGGCTGTCGGCCAGTTGGCGTATCAGAGAATTAAACGCCCTGCGTAGCCCATCGATCTCCGCCACCTGGCCCAGATCGCCGTCCCGCAACTCGCCGAGACCCCGCGCCGACAGGGCCTGCACCTGGGCCAGGAATGCCGCCAACGGTCGCGCCAGCAACGACCGGGTCAGCCACCAGAGCACCCATCCGAGCACGATCAGCTTGGCGATTGCCACCGCCAACCCAGCCTGGAAGCCGTCCCACACCTGCCGCCACACCAGGTCCTCACTGGAGGCGATGGTCATATAGCCGAGCACCGTGACCTCGGTCTGATCCAAATCCTTGCGCGGCAGGGTGCGCTTCCAGACGAGATCCGGCGCCATTTGGTGACTAGCGGCGGCCTTCCAGTTGGCGCCTACCAAGCCCTCCACATCCCGGATCTCCACACTCACCACCAGGGGGTGGGCGCCGATGCCGGCCACCATGGCTTGCAGGGCGGAATTCTGGAAGTCCCACAGGGCGTCCTGGGCCGCGTAAAAATAGGTATCCCCCAGAGCCGCCAGGGCCGCCTTGACCTCTTCCCGCGCGTACCGGTAGTCCAGTAACAGATGCACGCCGTTGACCAGCACCGCCACCAGTGCATAGGCCACCAATAAGCGTCCCAACAACAGCCGGGACAGGGGTTTCGACACAACCCTCGTCATCTAGATCTCACTCATCCCGACCACTGGGATAAAGACTCGGCCTCGGCCACCGGCAGATAGCGCCCGAATACCCGCGCCAAGCTACCGTCTCCGCGCAGGTTTTCCACCAGGGCGGCCCAATACTGGGCGTCCTGTTCGGAAAAGCGGCTTTTCGCCAAGATCAGGTGGAAGGGCACCCCGGCGTCCTGGGGAGCCCAGTCCTGGATATGGACCCAATCCTGAAGCTGATGGCGTTCAATCAATCGATGGAAAACCGGCGGCTGGGAAAAAATCGCATCCAGGCGCCGGTAACGCAGCTTGGCGAACAGAGTCTCGACATCCGGGCTCTCGTCCACCCGCCCCTGGGCCCGCAACTGCTCCAGCCAGCGGTCCTGGGATTGACCATGGCGGAAGGAGCGGACCACGCCGAAGCGCAAGGAAGTCCGGGCCAGGAAGTCCTCGGCCTGCTTGACCTCGCCACTCAGGTCGCCGCGCAGAATCGTGTAATTCTTCATGCTCAGATAGGGGATGAAATGGGCAAATTCCCGGCGTTGCCCGGTTTCGATCCCGGCTAGGCTCATCTGGATGGCACCAGACGCCAGATCCGCCCAGATACGGGCGCTGGACATGACCTGGGTCTGGAAGGAGCACCCGGAGCGCTCGGCCAATAGATCCAGCAAATCCTTGTCGATGCCCTGGGCCTGGCCGGCCGCGTCCCGGAAATACAGGCTCCCAAACTCATAAAAGGCCAACCGGATCGGCCGGTCACCACAGGGCGACCCCTCCGCCGCGACCGGGACCCGGCAGCCGAGCACCAGCGCCATCAAAACCAGCCCCGGCCATCCGGGGCAGCGACTAGGGCCGCCGGACCTGTCTCCACGCCGGGTCTGGCCAGCAAGGCCGCCGCCCTGCCCCTGGAGCGAGCCGTCGGTTCCCCACTGTCCCTCCACCTTGGTAACCCCATCTGCTTGTCCGCCCCTCGGCTATCTTTCCTTAGCGGCATCCAGCGCCCCAATCTTAAGCAGCGGCGCCAGGGTGATTCACGGCGGAGCCGTGGCCGCCGGGCAGCGCGTTCCCTGGCCCGGTCAGGGGATGGACTTTTGTCCACATCCTGCTATTCATCCGGGGCATGGGGGCCGGGATGCCGGTTGGCGCCAACCCGCCGCCCAGATCGTGCCCTTGCTAACTAGCCCGGCTGACCGTTATCCGACCACCAGCACCAGCATGTACCTGCCGCTACTCCTGTTACTGATCTTCGGCGCCGAAACCCTGGGCGCCCAGGAATCTCCGGTGGGGCTATGGCGCACCATCGACGACCGGGACCATGCCGAAAAATCCCTGGTACGGATTCGCCAGCAGGGCGGTAGCCTGAACGGCCAGGTGGAACGGGTGCTAGACCCCAGCGTCAAGCCCGGCGCGGTGTGCGCCAAATGCAAGGATTCCCGCAAGGACCAACCCCTGGTAGGGCTGCCCATCCTGCGGGACCTCAAGCCCAGCGGCGAGGAACCCGGCTACTGGGACGGGGGCGACATCCTGGACCCCAAGGACGGCCAAATTTATTCGGTGCGGGTCAAGCCCCTGGAGCAGGGCCGCAAGCTGGAAGTGCGGGGCTACCTGGGCGCCCGCTGGCTGGGTCGCACCCAGGTCTGGGAACGGGTGGAATAGACCCCGCCCCATCGGCACGAAGAAGAGGATACATCTGGATACAGGACCGGTTAGTCCTTGATGCCCTAAACATCAGGTGCCAGCCGGGGTTCCGGTCCCCCATCTATGGACAGACTAGATTCATTATGCAGCGATTTTTTTCTAGCTTAGGCCCCTGGGCAAGCAGTCCAAGCACGCCTAACCCCCGTCCCGGGCCAGGCGTTGCCCGCCGTCGCTGCTCTCCTCCGCCAAGGCGCCCCGTCCGTGCACCACCCGCACCGTGCCGGGTCCCAACAGTTCCGCCAGGGACTTGAGCAACAGGTCCCGGGGCTGCACCCGCCAGGCGTCCCCCAGCTTGAAGCGGCCCGTAGCGCCGGAACCCTGGAAATCGATCAGCAGGGCACAACGCCCGCCCCGGTGCAAAGTGAGAAGTTCCTCCAGGCGGTCGATCCAGCCGGCGGCGTTAACCATGCGCGCCGGGATGGCCCGCAACAGCAGATGATCCGCGCTCAGGGCGCGGGCCTGCTCCAGTTCCATGACCCGCTCGGCCCGCAGGGACATGCCGCCCCGAAACTCATCCGGCGCCAGGCTGCCGGACACCACCAGGATCTTGTCCAGGCTCAGGAGGTCCCGCAGGGCTTCGTATTGATCGGCGAACACCGCCACTTCCAGGCGGCCGCTACAGTCGTCCAGGGTCACGGAACCCATGCGTCCGCGGGGCGTGTTGCGATGGCGGGCGTCCACCACTAGCCCGGCCACCGTCACCTTGCGGCCCCGGTTGCGGCCAAACCCGGTGTTGGTGGCCGGACCCGGGTCTTCTAACAGGCTGGCGATGCGCCCGCTGACCAGGCTCTTGAGTTCGTCCTGGTAGCGGTCGATGGGATGGCCGGTGAGGTATAGGCCCAGGGTTTCCTTTTCCCCCTGGAGCCTCTGCTCGTCCTCCCATTCCTGGCTGGCCTGGGGCCAGAGTTGCCGGTCCAGGGGGCCGGCGGCGGCCGGTTCGTGCATACCGAACAGGTCGCCCTGGCCCACGGTTTGGGTTTCCTGATGCTGTTCTGCCAGCTTGAGGGCCAGGGGCAACTGCATCATGAGGGTGGCCCGGTTGGGACCCAGCCGGTCCAGGGCGCCGGCCCGGATCAGGGCTTCCAGCACCCGCCGGTTGGCGCGCCGGGAGTCGATGCGCTTGCACAGATCAAACAGATCGGCAAAGCAGCCGCCCCTGGCGCGGGCGTCCAACAGGGCTTCGATGGCCGCCTCGCCGACGCCCTTGATGGCGCCCAGGCCGTAGATCAGGGTGCGCTCCCCATCCACGGTGAACTTGTATTCGGAGCGATTGAGGTCCGGCGGTTCCACCTGGAGCTTCATGGACCGGGCTTCGTCGATGAAGGTCACCACCTTGTCCGTATTGTCCATGTCCGAGGACAGCACCGCCGCCATGAAGGCGGCCGGATAATGGGCCTTCAGCCATAGGGTTTGGTAGGCAACCAGGGCGTAGGCGGCGCTGTGGGACTTATTGAAGCCGTAGCCTGCGAATTTTTCCATCAGATCGAAGATGTGGCTGGCGACCGCCTGATCCACGCCCCTGGCCACCGAGCCTTCCACAAACACGCTGCGCTGTTTGGCCATGGCCTCCGGATTTTTCTTGCCCATGGCGCGGCGCAGCAGGTCGGCGCTGCCCAGGCTGTAACCGGCCAGCACCTGGGCGATTTGCATCACCTGTTCCTGGTAGAGAATGACCCCGTAGGTGGGCTCCAGAATGGGCGCCAGGGCGGGATGGGGATATTCCACCTGCTGGCGGCCGTGCTTGCGGTTGATGAAGTCGTCCACCATGCCGGACTGCAAGGGACCGGGCCGGAACAGGGCCACCAGGGCGGTCATGTCGCCGAAGCAGTCTGGTTGCAGCTTGCGGATCAGCTCCTTCATACCCCGGGATTCCAACTGAAACACGGCGGTGGTTTCGCAGCGCTTCAGCAGCGCGTATGAGGGCTCGTCCTCCATGGGAATCTTGGCAATGTCCACCGGCGGCTCGCCTCGCGCCGCCCGGGCTCTGTTCAGGGTCTTGAGCGCCCAGTCAATGATGGTGAGGGTGCGCAGGCCGAGAAAGTCGAACTTGACCAGGCCCACCTGCTCCACGTCTTTCATGTCGAATTGGCTGACCAGCCCTTCCCCGCTCGCCTCGCAGTACAGGGGGGTGAAATCCGTGAGCTGGCCGGGGGCGATGACCACGCCGCCGGCGTGTTTGCCGGCGTTGCGGGCCAGGCCCTCCAGGGCGCGGGCCATGTCGATCAGGGTGGCTACCTCCTCCTCGCCGTCATAGACCTTCTTGAAGTCCTCGCTGTTGGCCAGGGCCTTATCCAGGGTCATGTCCAGCTCGAAGGGAATCAGCTTGGCGATGCGATCCACGAACCCGTAGGGATGGCCCAGCACCCGGCCCACGTCCCGTACCACTGCCTTGGCCGCCATGGAGCCGTGGGTGATGATTTGGGACACCGCGTCCCGGCCGTAGCGCTGGGCTACGTACTCGATGACCCGGTCCCGTTTGTCCATGCAGAAGTCCACGTCGAAGTCCGGCATGGACACCCGTTCCGGGTTGAGGAAGCGCTCGAACAGCAGACCGTGGGCTAGCGGGTCCAGGTCGGTGATCTTGAGGGCATAGGCCACCAGGGAACCGGCACCTGAACCACGTCCCGGTCCCACCGGAATGTCGTGCTCCCGGGCCCACTGGATGAAATCGGCCACGATCAAGAAATAGCCGGCGAAGCCCATGTCGATGATGACCTTGAGTTCCACCGCCAACCGTTGTCGATAATCTCCGGGCGGTGCGCTACCGTCCGGCAGGGCCGCCAGCCGTTCCGCCAGGCCCCGCTCCGACTGCTGGGTGAGCAAATCCCCCAGCGACAGGCCCGGTGGCGTCGGAAACTGGGGCAAATAGGACTTGCCCAGGGTCAGTTGCAGGGTGCAGCGGCGGGCGATTTCCACCGCGTTGTCCAGGGCTTCCGGCAAATCGGCGAACAGTTCCGCCATTTCCTGGGCGCTGCGCAAATATTGCTGGTCGCTGTAGCGGCGTGGACGACGGGGATCGTCCAGGGTGCGGCCATCGTGGATACAGACCCGGACCTCGTGGGCGTCGAAGTCTGCGGCACTCTGAAACCGCACGTCATTGGTGGCCACCACCGGCACACCCCGGCGGGCGGCCAGTTCCACCGCCCGTTCCAGATAGTCTTCTTCCTGCTCCCGGCCGGTGCGGGTCAACTCCAGATAGAAGCGGTCGCCGAACAGGCCGAGCCAGGTATCCAGCAGGGTATCCGCCTGTTCCGGGTGTCCCCCCAGCAGGGTCCGGCCCAAGTCCCCGTCCCGGCCGCCGGACAGTACGATGAGCCCGGCGCTGGCCTCCGCCAACCATTCCTTGCGCATCTGCGGTGAACCCAACTGCTGGCCTTCCCGGTAACTCCGGGACACCAGCCGGGTCAGGTTACGGTAGCCGGTCAGATCCTTGGCCAGCAGTAGCAGGCGATGGGGCTGGGGGGTGTCGGCCGGGTTATGCACCAAGGCGTCCACCCCTACCAGGGGCTTGATGCCAGCCGCCTCCGCCGCCTGATAAAACTTGACCATGCCGAATAGGTTGCATTGGTCGGTGAGGGCCACCGCCGGCATCCCGCCGGCCGCCACCGCCTTCACCAAGGGCTTGATGCGCAGGATTCCGTCCACCAGGGAGTATTCGGAATGGAGATGCAGATGTACGAACTTGGGCTCCATCGAGAATCCTCCCTTGGGACCGGCCAACGCCGGCGCATGGTAGGCCGGTCTAGTACACAGGATTTCCGGGACTGGGCGGGGAACCTGGGAGGACCTGCCTGGCGGGGCGAATCCCTGGGCAAGCCAGGGAGGTCCGCCCGCGATGAGAACCTATTTAACCGCCTTCAGGTGTTTGAATTCGCCGTCCGGGCCGAAATGGCACTCATAGGCCTGCGTGCCCCCAGCCCCCAGGTCGGCGCTACCCTTCACGATGTAGTTATTTTGGGCATCCTGGGTGGGCCGTTCGGTCTTGAAGTTGGGCGGCCGCACGCCCGTGAGCCGTTCCGCCTCGGCGCGGCAATAATCGCGCATGCGTTCCGGCTTGACCGGAGCCCCGGTAACCGAGCCGGACAGCAGGACGAGCCCCAAGATCAAAATCATTTTCTTCATGCCTGGTTCCTAATCGATCGACTGAACAATTGTGCTCGCGGGCTGGCAAACCGCCGGTTCCACCCGGTCGGCGGGAAAGATAACCGGATTTGACCACTTCAGCGACCATAGTCACCGCGACAGGTCGCGGCGGAGGCGAGACCCGGCAAGGCGGCTCAATTCCGGCGCCGGGCCTTGCGCTGTTTTTCCGCGTACATGCGGTGATCGGCCACCCTGAGCAGCTCGGCGGGGTGGTCCCCATCGTGGGGGAACATGGAGGTACCCATGCTGACCCCGAGAAACTGCCGGGACCCAGCCAATTCGTAGGGCCGGGCAGCAATCTCGGCCAGACGTTCCAACTGGCGGGGCAGCCCGAAGAAATCCGCCACGTCGCTCAACACCACCACGAACTCGTCGCCCCCAAGGCGCGCCACCGTATCCGTGCCGCGCAGGGCTTCCTGAATCCGGACGGCGAACTGTTGCAACGCCAGGTCCCCCACCTCGTGGCCCCGGGTATCGTTCAAGGATTTGAAACCGTCCAGGTCCATGAACACCAACACCACCAGATAGCCGGAACGGCGCGCCCGGGCGATGGCCTGTTCGATACGGTCGGTGAGCAGCAGACGGTTCGGCAAGCCGGTCAGGGGGTCGGAAAACGCCATCCGGAGCAGTTGTTCACCCTGGCGGCGTTCCTCGGTCACATCCCGCAGCGTCACGATGGCATGGCCGGGGCCCCGTCCCGGCAGGGCCTTGCCGGCAATGGACAGCACCCGTTCCGAGCCATCCCGGTATATCCATTGGCATTCGCAGGCGGCAAAGCCCGAGTCCCGCAGGTTTTCGCCGAACCGTCGAATCACGTCCCCGCACAGTTGGGCGCGCAACAGGTCATGGTCGAACTGGAGTCCGTCCAGGTTGCCCACCGGCACGTCCAGCAGGGCGTGGGCGCTGCGATTGGCCCGCACCACCTGTCCGTCCGGGTCGATCTCCAGCAAACCGTCGGTGAGCAGGTCCAACAGCAGGGTCAGATGTTGCTCCTGGCGGCGGATTCTGACCAACTGACGCTCCACCTTCTTGCGCCACTCGTCCCGTTCCAGCAGGTTTCGGATGCGCTGGCGCGCCAGCTTGACGTTGATCGGCTTGGTCATGTAGTCGGCGGCACCCAAGGCAAGGCCCGCCGCCTCGGTGTCCACCTCGTTCAGGGCGGACACGATGATGACCGGAATGTCCTTCAATTTAACGTGGCTCTTGAGCCGCCGGCACACCTCGAAGCCGTCGATGCCCGGCATCATCAGATCCAGCAAGATCAGATCCGGGGGGGCCGCAGCGGCCAACGCCAGACCCTGTTCCCCGTCGGTGGCGATTTGCAGGTCATATTCATCGGCCAGGGCGGTCCCCAGCGTCAACAGATTGGCCGGGGTATCGTCAATGGCCAGAATACGGAAATGGCTGTTGCTCATACTGTTCTTTCTGCTCACCCTGGGCGCCAGCGCCATTCCACGAACCGCACCCGGCTGGCGGCGCCTTTCCCGCCGGCCGGCCCCTGGTCCAGGGCCGCCGGCGGCTCGGGTCCCGGCCGCGATCATCATCGTTTCTTTGAACCCGAGGAAGGCGGGGAGCCTATTCGGCGTTGCAATCGTCCTTGCTCACCTGGTCCCGGCTGGGGCGTTTCGATGTTTCCAGTCAAACCGGCGAACTCTGGGCACAAGGATGGCACCTGCCCGCGCCCCTGTCACCCCCCAACCGGCCCAATGCCCGCACGACAGGCAGGGTAATTTTTCCAAGGGGCGGCCCTGGCCAACAACCGCCGCGCTCCAACAGCCCCCCGGCTGTTCCGGGACCATCCGCCGCTAGTGATAACCGGCCTTGTGCATGGCGCCGGCGTAGAGCTTGTCCGTGCCTTGAATGTGCTTGATGAGCCAGTCCTTCAAAAAGCTCATGATTTCCTGGCTGGTGGTCTCGCCGGCGGCGTACTTGCGCTTAGATTCCAGTACCCTGGCGACCAGGGCTTCATGGAGCCGCTTCTGTTCGTCATAACCGGAGTATTTGGCGTCCCGCATCCATTGTTCCTCATGGGCGAAATGGGTCTTGGTGTAGTCGATCAATTCATCCAGAATTACCCCGACGGCCTCCTTGCCCCGCCCTTCCCGCATGGCCGTATAGAGCTGATTGATGAGGTCGATGAGCCGTTGATGCTCCCGGTCCATTTGGCTCACGTCCACGCTGTAGCTGCGGCTCCACTCGATGAACTTGCCGGATTCGGATAAGCGGAACTGCCCCACCACCTTATGCAGTTCATCGGACAGCCGGGCCAGGTGCTGGGCGGTGCCGAAGGTGGCCCGCGCCTGCTCCACGGTGCCGTAGGCCACCTGATTGATCTGGTGGATGTTGGCGCTGATTTCCCGGGTGGTGGCGGTCTGTTCCTCGGCGGCGGTGGCGATCTGCTGCACCTGCATGTTGACACCGTTGATTTCCTCCTGGATGTTGCGTAACGCCTGCCCCGAACGGGCCGCCTCGCCGGTGCCGGTTTCCACCTCGGCCACCCCTTCCTCCATGGCGGCCACAGCGGTCTTGGTGTTCTGCTGAATCACCTTAATCATCATGTCGATTTCCTTGGTGGCCTTGGTGGTGCGTTCCGCCAACGCCCGCACCTCGTCCGCCACCACCGCAAAACCCCGCCCCTGCTCGCCAGCCCGGGCCGCTTCGATGGCCGCGTTCAAGGCCAGCAGGTTGGTCTGGTCGGCGATGTTCTCGATGGTGCTGATGATGGAGCCGATTTCGTCGCTTTTGGCGCCCAACTCCTCCACTGTCACCGCCGAGGACTTGACCCGGTCGCTGATCCGGTGCATGACCTGAATCGAGCCCTCCACCACGCTAGCGCCATGGCTGGCGGCCTCGATGGTGCGCTTGGCGTTGTCCGCTGCCATCACACAATTTTGGGCGATGTACCCAGCGGTGGCCGACATTTCCTCGCTGGCGGTAGCCACCGTGGTGGCCTGCCCGGCCACCTCCTCGGCGCCGTTGGCCATCTGGGAGGCATTGTTCT
The DNA here is from genome assembly GCA_964538875.1 of uncultured Chromatiaceae bacterium. GTDB lineage: Bacteria > Pseudomonadota > Gammaproteobacteria > Chromatiales > Chromatiaceae > CAZIHO01. The sequence goes on along the minus strand of CAZIHO010000010.1, from coordinate 11,330 downwards.
GCATGTCCGCCGCGGAACGGGACAATTCGGCGGACGAATCCGCCAAGCGGCCGATCAACTCCCGCAGGCTGGCCACCATTTTTTCAAAGGACTGGGACAACTGGCCGATTTCGTCCCGGGACTCCACGTCGATGACGATGCTCAAATCGCCGGTGGCCACCTGCTCCGCGTCCTTGGCCAGGCGCAGGATGGCGGCGCGAATGGAGCCCAAGCCCAGCAGGGACAAGGCCACGCCCAGCAGGGCGCCCAGAACGATGAGCACCGGGATCCAGAGTTGGGCGCTGGCGGCGGCGGTATCCGCCGACTTCTCCTGGTCGAAGGCCCGTTTTTGGATGTGGTCTTGCAGGGATTCCAGAGCCTGGTCGGCCTGTTCGTAGGCCTGCTTACCGGCGCCCCGGGTCACCGACTGGGCCTCGTCAGCCCGCCCCTGTTGAATTAGGGTGCGCACCCGCTGCGCCGACTCTTCATAGCTTTTCCAGGCGGTAGAAAAAGCCGTGATTTGATGTTTGGCATCTTGGGCGTTGCTGACTTTGTTTAACTTATCCAGTCCCAGGTCCATTTCTTGGCGTATCTTGCCCATCAGATCCGCGTAGTTTTTCAAGTCGGCGTCCGTATTCTTTAAATACAATTGCAATTCGGACCGCCGGTAGTGATCCATCGACATACGCAGTTTCCCCGCCAACACCACGCTGGGCAGATCATTGGCGCCGAGTTGGTGGGCGGCATGATTCACCTGGGCCAGCTTGGTCATGGCCAACAGGCCCACCAGGATCATGACCACTAAGACCGCGCCGAACGAACCCAGCAGCTTGACACTCATACTCAACTTTTTAAACATGAAATTCATCTCCGGCGAAACCCTTGCTTCGCCTTCTTTGCGGCACCGGGACGATTAAATTTAGGCAAACCCCAAAATAAAGCGGCGCCGGCCAGTTGGGCACCGGGGCCGGACCCCATGGGGGCGCCGTTTGTCCTTCAGCGACAGGAGGTTGATGGACGCCCTCAGGACGCAGGCTGGGCATCCGTCGCCGTCCAGGCGAGGACGACCCGGTTGCGGCCCCCGGTCTTGGCTTGATACAGGGCCTCATCGGCCCAGTGCAGGGCTCGATCCAGGGTCTGACCAGGGAGCCAGGCCGCCACGCCGATGGAGACGGTGAGGCGTAGACCAGCGGGCCAATCCCGGTGGTTCTCCGGCAGGCCGGCCAACCCTGCCCGGATGCGTTCCGCCACTTGTTGGCCTCCTTCCAACCGGGTGCGGGGCAGCAAGACCACGAATTCCTCGCCACCCCAGCGGGCCAGCAGGTCCATTTCCCGCAATTCCACCTGGATCGCGGCGCTGGATTTGACCAGCACGAAATCCCCCATGGCATGACCAAAGGTATCGTTGATCGCCTTGAAATGGTCCAGATCCACCATCAACAAACAGGCCGGCTCGCTGTGGCGCAGCATGGCCCTGGCCTCGCTGTCCGCTGGTCCCAGAAAGGCCCGCCGGTTGAGGACCTGGGTCAGTGGGTCCCGGGTGGCTAGACTGATGGCCGTATCCAGGGCGTCGTTCAATTGGTCGTTGGTCATGGCCAGTTCCGCCGACAGCCTCAGGGTGTGCAAATCCGCCACCACGCCGTCCAGGGTCTGGCGATATAACTGTTCCGAGTACATCCAATACACGGTCATCAGCATCCCGATGGACAGCAACAGTTGCCAGGATTGCTCCAGGGGCCAGACCCACATACGCGGCAGCACCATCAACCAGAGGCCCAGGGTAAAGGCCCACAGGCTGCGCAGACTGTGGGAGGTGGTAATCAACATCAGGGTGTTGACCACCACTAGGAGCAACGCCAGCAGAAAATCCACCAGGGTCCATGCCAGGGGCGGCGCCAACATCCAAGCGGACAGCCCCCAGGCCGCGCCAGCAACGAACAGGCCGGCGTCCAAGCGCCAGTCCAGCCCCAGACGCATGGCTTCCCGGGGCCCCAGGCGTTGAATACGCACTGTGACCAGGTGGTTGTGGGCCAGAGAAGTCAGACGGATCACCAGAAAGGCCAGCAACCAACCCCATTCGGCGTTGCTGTATTCAATCATCACCGCCCAGCCCACGCCGACCAGGGAACTGCGGATCGCCGCCGGTTCCCGCTCCACGGTACGCCGCAGGCATTCCACACGCAGATCCTCCTGACGGATGCCCGGAGGAAGTTTCAGGAAATCAGCCATGCTGGCAGGCACCGGGTTCTTTGCGACAGGGGCAGGAGCAGG
>CAZIHO010000010.1:0-8980 GCA_964538875.1 uncultured Chromatiaceae bacterium | reverse complement strand
CGCCATCAATGAAACGCCAGCAACACCCGTTCGATGTCGATGGCGATGGCGGCGATGGCGGGCCAATCGTGGGCGACGATGTCCTGGGAATGGGCCAGGTTGTTACGTAACGACTCCAGGGCTTGCACCGCCCGCCGCACCGCGCCCTGGGTGCGAAACCCGAACCTGGCCTGTTCCTCCGGGTCCTGGAACAGGCGCCGCGCCTTGTCCGCGAATTGCAGACAGTCCAGTAGATCACATTCCTGTCCCCGGCGACGGCGTTCCTCCTGCAACTGGCGCGCCTTGTCCAGCCGGCCCGGCGCCACCTTGGCTTGCCAGCCGGCGTCCGGCCAGCGGTCGCGGATGCGGCCGGTGATGCTGAGTTCGATTAGGGTCATGACGCCGAACAGCCACATGCGCACTGCCGGCTGTTGCATGCCGGCGCGGCTGATGAGACCGCCCACCTGTCCCAACACCGCCACGAAGCAATGGTCGTGGCGTACCAGGGTCTGAATCACGTCCGCCAGGGGCGCGTCGCCGGCCAACACCTGGGAGTCCAGAAACGGCCGCAGATAGCCGCCGCAGGGGCCATCGCCCAGGTCCGCACTCAGGATATGCCCCAAGGGGAAGCCATCGCCCAGGATCCCGGCCACCGGCGCCCGCGCCTGGTCCAGCAGGCCCCGCACCGCCGACGCCGGGCGCGCCTGGTCGAACCAACGCAGGGGCTCCGCCAGGTCCCTGGCGCGAATCGCCTCGGTAAAGGTGCGCAGGGCGCGGGCTTGATCCAGGCTTGGCGTGCCCTGGAAGGGCAGCGGCTTCGGCTGGGCCCGCAGGCGCTCCAGCCGCTCCCGGCCGGCCGCCACTTCCCGCTCCGCCAGTTCCAGCAGCCGGGCGTCACCATCCCCCAGCACCGCCAGCAGGGCCTGGGCCTCGGCCAGGAACACCCGGGCGAAGCCTGGATCGCCGGGCACGATGTCCCGCAGGTTGTCGATCAAGTCCGCTAGTTTGACGGTTTTGGCCCGGGGCGAGGCTTGCGCCGTGTGTTCCCGGTCGATGGCCTTGCGCACCGTCCGGTTGCCGTCACCGGGCCGGCTCACGTCCGTAAGGTCGCCGACCAGCGCCGCCACCCCGGCACCGAATTCCTGGAGCACTGCGTCCAGGGTCACCGGGGTGTCCTCCACCGTGTCGTGCAGCCAGGCCGCCGCCAGCATCTCCGGCTGGCTGGTGACGGACGCCACCAATTCCGCCACCGCCTGGAGATGCACCTCGTAGGGTTGCCGGCTGTACTTGCGCCGGTGGTTGATTTGCCGGTGGGCGTCCACTGCGAAGGCCCGCGCCCGCTGCACCAGATCCGTCATATTTGCTCGCCGTCCGTCATGATCCCAGGGAGGGTCCATGATGGACCAGGCTCCCCGGCATCGGCAACCCGGCCCCTGCCTCTTGCGAAAATCCGCCAGCCGGGCGAGCATTCCCGGACCCACCCCGCCTGACCCGGAAGCACCCTAGCCATGGCGAAACAACTGGCCAAGACCGAAATCAAACGCTTGCCGATCCTGTCCTACGAGGCAATGCGGGACCAGCTACGCTCCGGGGATTTGCTGTTTTGCTCCGGGTCCTACCTGTTCTCTGGGCTCATTCAGCGCTTCACCCGCTCGGTGTGGAGCCACGTGGGCGTGATTTACCGGGACCAGGACCTGGGCCGCATTTTCATCCTGGAGAGTGAAACCGGCATCGGCGTGCGCCTGGTGCCCCTGTCCAAATATCTGCGGGACTACCATGGACGGCGGCGCCCCTACCGGGGACAGATCGTGGTGGGGCGCGTGCAGCCCGCCATCCAACCGGAACAGGTGCGCAAGGCAGTGCGGCACGGCGTGGACCAGCTCACCCGGCCCTATGACAATCTAGAGATCCTGCGCATCGCCGCCCGCATTCTGTTGCGGGTCAGCCGCCATACCCGGGACCGGAAGTTCATCTGTTCCGAATTGGTGGACGAATGTTTCCGGGCCGCTGGCATCCGCTTCGACCGGCGCGACAACTACATCAGTCCCGACGACATCTGGCGCAACGACTGCGTGATCCTGCACGGCCGGGTGCTGTAGGGGAACGGGAGGCTGGGCCGCTGGCGGCAAGCCCTTCAAATAATCCCATTAAGGTGATAAATTATCCGATCGCGCCGTTCCCTGATGCCCAACCCGAACCGGAGACCCAAATCGTCAACATTCGCCTCCCCACCTTGGCGCTGGACCGGACGTCCGAGGAGGCCCTGGCCGCCCAAGCCCAGGTATTGCTGGCGCCCCCCCGGGGCGTCCGGCTGGCCCACAATTTCTTCACCCACAGCGCCCACCTCCCCATCACCCTGCTGGCGCTGGAATGGCTGCTGGAGCCGCCTGGATTTTGGCTGCGCCCGGACCCCTACCTGCTGGTGCTGGCGGGGCTGCTCCAGGCCATCTGGCTCACCAAGGCGGCCTCCCCCAGCATCAGCGCCCTGTTGTTGGGGAATCTCATCAGCCCGGCAGTCTATTCCCTTGGCGAAGGGCTGATGGAAGGTTGGGGCTTCTTCAACCAGCCCCACCATCAAGCCTTTTGGGCCATCGCCGGCGCCTTCGCCCTGCTCCAGGGCGGACGCCGCCTGGCGCCGGTGCTGAGCACCGCCCTGCTGCTGGCGGAAAACATGCTGCGCGCCACCATCCCGGTGGTCCTGTACGCCATTTACGAAACCCGGGAGGGCCATGACTGGCTCAGGTTTTTTGACGATGAGGCCCATGTGTTCCTGGCGGTTGTGGTGCTGTTCCTGGGCCTCCTGTTCGGCCTGTCAGACATCACCCTGCGGCTGATGCGCCGGACCCTGGCGGACATGGCGGCCCGCCTGCACATGCTGTCTAGCTGGGGATTCGGCACCCAGGTGGCCAACGCGGCCCTGATCGAGCTAGACCAGTTGGCCCGGCACCGGCGTGAGCGGTCCATCCTGTTCGCCGATATCCGGGGCTTCACCGCCTGGACCGAGCCCAGGGACCCGGAAACCGTGGTCACCATGCTGGATGATTTTTACGTCCAGGCGGAGGCCAGCCTGGGGCCCTGGCGCCCCATCAAGCTCAAGTTCACGGCGGATCAGGTGATGGCGGTGTTCGCGGAACCCCAAGCCGCCTTTGCCGCCGCCCGGGCCCTACAGACCGACTTGGCGGCCACCCTGGCGCCCCAGGGCTTGACGGTGGGGATCGGCCTCCACTCCGGCATGGTGGTGGAAGGCCTGGTGGGCAGTTCCGGCACCAAGGCCTACGAGGTGATCGGCGACGTGGTGAACACCGCGTCCCGCATCTGCGCGGCGGCGGGACCCGGCGAACTCTGGGTGAGCCTCGCCACCCTGGCGGCCGTTGGCGACCATCCGGGGGAAACCGGCTCATTGCAGGCCAAGGGCAAACAGGATTTGATTCCGATCCGGGTATTGGCGCCCGCCGCCCCGGACTGAGCAGCGTCCGCCTTGGCGGGCTTTTTGCTTTATTCCTAGGTCAGTGGTTCCGGGGCGTCCGGCGTCGAAGGCTTGACGCTCCGGTTTCTCCTAGAGCGGATTGCAGGAACAGCAGCACATGACTCCCTTCATCAACGGCCGGCGTCTCTACCTGCGCGGGCTGACCCGGCAAGAGGTGCTGGGTCCCCTGCTGGACTGGAACGACGACCGGGAAGTGACCCGCTATCTGGTGCGGGGCGCTGTTCCCAGCAACCGGGAACGGGCCGAGCGGGCCTATCTGGCCGGCCTGGATAACCCCCGGGAAGTGGAACTGGGGGTGGCGACCCAGGCCGAGGACCGGCTGATCGGCGTGGTGGGCCTGTACGGCATGGAACCCATCCGCCGGGCGGCGGAATTTCGCATTCTGATCGGCGACAAAGATTTCTGGGGCCAGGGCTTCGGTACCGAGGCCACCCGCCTGACCCTGGCCTATGGCTTTGAAATCCTCAACCTCCACAAGATTTTCCTGGGCGTCAACAGCGAACACGAGGGCGCCCTGGGCGTGTATCTAAACAGCGGTTTCGTGCGTGAGGGCGAGTTGCGGGATGAAATCTTCCGCAACGGCCGGTATTACGGGGCGATTCGCATGAGCATCCTGGAACAGGAATATCGACAGGCGCGGGACACATGGGATCTGGCCAATCAATTGCGGGCCCAGTTCCCCGCGTAGCCCTCATCGGCTGCGGCCGCATCGGCTCCCTGTGGGACGAGGCGGACCCCGGCGGCCCCATTCGCAGCCACGCCGGCGCCTGGCAGCGTAACCCCCGTGCGCGCCTGGCCGCCCTGTGCGACGCTGACCCGGAGCGCCTGCGCCAGGCTGGGCAACGGCGCGGCATCCAGGCCTGTTACCAGGACTTCCGGGAATTGCTGGCGGCGGAGCGGCCGGACATCCTCAGCCTCTGCACCGGCCCCGAATGTCGCCTGGAACCCATCCAGGCGGCTCTGGAGGCGGGCACCCGGCTGATTCTCTGTGAAAAGCCCCTGGCGCCGGACCTGGCCACCGCCCAGATGATCATTCACCAGGTGGAGAGCGCCGGCGCCCAACTGGCGGTGGCCCACCTGCGCCGCTGGGCGCCCGGCATCCGCGCTGCGGCGGAGCAGGTGCGGGCCGGGCAGATCGGCACCCCCCAGTGGGCGGTGGCCCATTACGATAAGGGCCTCCACAACAATGGCTCCCATCTGCTGGATCTCATCAGCCAATTCCTGGGTCTGCCGGTCCGGGTCACGCCCCTGTCCGGCGGCCGGGAACCGGGTCCCCACGGGGACCCTACCCTGGATCTGCTGCTGCACCTGCCGGGGGCCGGCGGCGAATTCCCCGCCTACCTGATCGGCTCCGACCACCGGGCCTTCAGTCTGTTTGAACTGGACATCCTGGGGACTGGCGGACGCCTGACCCTGGCGGACAAGGGCCAGCAAATTCACCTGCAGGTTGCCGGCGACGACCCCAACTGGCCCGGTTACCGCAAACTGGCCCCCGCCCTGGTCCAGCCCGGCGGCATGAGCGAATGCTGGACCCGCCTGACCGGGGAACTGGTCGAGATCCACGCCGGCCGGGTCCAGGCGCCGGCCTGCGGTGGCCCCCAGGCCCTGGCGGTGATGACCCTATTGGAAGCAGCCCGGTTGGCCTGGCAACGGGGCGCTCCGGTGAGCGTCGAGGAGGTGCTGTCATGAGTCAAGCCGCCCTATTGGGGGGAACGCCGGTGCGGGCCACCCCCTTCGCCGATCGACGCACCATGGGCGACGCAGAACGGGCCGCCGTGCTGGAGGTGCTGGATTCGGACCTGCTGTCCGGCTTCGTGGGCGCCCCTGGACCCCTGGCCCTGGGCGGTCCCCGGGTGCGGCAACTGGAACGGGACTGGGGCGAACGCTACGGCTTTCCCCAGGTGGTGAGCGTCAACTCCCTCACCTCCGGGCTCATTTGCGCCATGGGCGCCCTGGGCATCGAGGCCGGGGACGAGGTGATCTGCTCCCCCTACACCATGTCCGCCTCCGCCAGTTGCGCCCTGTTCTACGGCGGCGTGCCCATCTTCGCGGACATCGACCCGGATAGCTTCTGCCTGGACCCCCGTTCCGTGGCGGCACGGATCAGCCCCCGCACCAAGGCCATCATCGTCGTGCATCTATTCGGGCGGCCAGCCGATATGGACGCCCTGCTGGCCCTGGCCCGAAGCCGGGGTATCGCCCTGGTGGAAGACGCCGCCCAAGCCCCCGGTGCCCGCATCGACGGCCAGCCGGTGGGCGCCCTGGGCGATATCGGTGGCTTCAGCCTCAACTGCCACAAGCACATCCATTGCGGTGAGGGCGGGCTGATGGTGAGCCGGGACCCCCGTCTGGCGGAGCGGATGCGGCTGATCCGCAACCATGGGGAAAATCTCACCGACTCACTGCCGGTGCAAGAACTGCCCAACCTGGTGGGCCAGAATTACCGGCTATCGGAACTGCACGCGGCGGTGGCCGGCGCCCAACTGCCGCGCCTGGACGCCTACTTGGCGCATCGCAACCGGCTGGCCGCCTACCTGGCGCCCCGGATCCGGCAACTGCCGGGTCTGCGGGTGCCGGAAGTGCCCGCCAACCTGTACCACGCCTATTACGTGTTCCCCATGCTGTTCGACGCCCAGACCGCGGGCCTGAGCCGGGACCTGTTCACCCAGGCGGTGCTGGCGGAATTACCGGCGGCTAGGGGCATCGGCCAGACGCCCCTGACCCAGGGCTACGTACGGCCCCTGTACTTGGCGCCCCTGTATCAGCAGCGCATCGCCCTGGGTAGCAAGGGCTGGCCCTTCACCCACCGGCCCGACGCGGACTATCACTATCCGCCGGGCCTCTGCCCGGTAACGGAACGGCTGCACCAGCGGGAGCTACTGCTCACGCCCCTGGTCCGGGAACCCCTGTCCACGGACGACCTGGACGACCTGCTGCGGGCCATGGCAAAGGTCCTGGAGCAGGCGCCCCAGTTGCGGCAGGCCTTTCCGGATACCGGGCATTGACAACATGGACGCACCCCCGCCATTCCATGTTTTGGGCGAGCCAACGCTGATCGGCCAAGGCGTGGGCCATTGCTGGTTTCCCGCCCTCCATGCCCTGCCTAGCGGACATCTGCTGTGCCTGATTCCTCAGGTGCCGGACGAGGGCCACGGCCGCTGGGACTCGGCGGTCTATCTTTCCGATGAAAATGGCCAAACCTGGCGGCAACTGGGCCAGATGCCCCTGGGCTGGGCGTCCCTGCCGCTGGCGCCGGATGGCTTGCTGATCCTGCCCTTCAACCTGCGAGCCGGGGACCCGGACCCGCGCCTCATCCAGGGCCAAGGCTGGCAGGTCCGGCTTGGCACGGATGGCGCCCTCCAAATGGAACCCCAAGCCATCCAGATCCGGGACCTGCCCCTGGACTTCCACCGCCGGGACGACGGCCGCCCGGTGCTGGTGGGTAGTGGCGACCGGGCATGGCGCCTGCCGGATGGCCGCTGGTTGACCAGCCTGTACGGCCTGCCCCAGGACGGCGACCACTACATCAACCTGACTATCAGCAGCCGCGATGGCCTGGACTGGTCCTGGCAGTCCCCCATCGCCGCGCCGGAACTCCTGCCGGACGGCTGCCAGGGCGCCAGCGAAACCGCCACCGCCCTCCTCCCGGACGGCCGCCTGCTGGCCCTGTACCGGATCCAGAGCGGCGCCAATTTTCATCTCAGCCACAGCGCCGACCTGGGCCACACCTGGAGCCCACCCCGCCCCCTAGCCGGGGTCGGCTCGGTCAAGCCCCAACTCATAACCCTGGGCGACGGCACCCTGATCCTGGCCGGCGGCCGGCCTGGCCTGGGCATCTGGCGCTCCCAGGACGGCGAGCACTGGCGCGGCCTGGACCTGCTACAAGCCCATAATGAGCGGGTGGACACGGCCCAACGCCTGCCGCCACCGCCGCCCCTGGACGTGGACCCGGAGCAGCGCAGCCTGGATCCCAGCACCGGCTATCTGTCCCTGGTCCACCTGGGCGGCCGGGAGCTGCTGGTCGCCTACGACCGCCTGGCCAACGGCTGGGAAGGCGCGCCGGGCCCCCATGGAGAAACGGATCAGGTGTTTAGTCTGCGACTAAGGGTGACCTGAGCCACCGGTCCCGCTACCGCTGCCCAAGGCTGGGGCGGTCAGGCCTCCCATTCCCGAAATGTTCAAGAGCCGGCCCGCCGCGCCGCTATCCTCACCACAGCGACCGGTGAATCCGCTATCCCGGCCACGGCCCGCTGACCCGCAGAGGAGGCCCGTCATGTTTCAACCTATTTCCAACTCCCTCGATCCGAGTCTGTACCTACGCCAGGCCCGGCCAGGGCTCCACAAGGGCCAGAACGTGGAAGCCAAAACCACCGACCCAGGCCAGGAGCAACCCACCACGGCGGTCACGTCCCAGAAACTGCTCAACAAGCAAATCATGGCCGCCCTCAACCAGGCCCTGGCCAAGGACGGCGCCCCGCCCATCCAGAGCCTCAAGGCAGATGACTTCACGCCGGACAAGGTGGCGGACCGGGTGCTCAAGTTCGTCAAGAACGCCATTGATCTGCAAAAGGTCAACGGCGGCGACACCGAACAACTGGAGTCCCTGTACGCCCAGGCCAGGGAGGGGGTGGAGAAGGGTTTCGGCGAGGCCAAGGACATCCTGGAAGGCATGCGTCTGTTCGAGGGCGACATCAAGGACAACGCCAACCAGACCTATGACCTCATCATGAAGGGTCTGGACGCCCTGCAACAGGGCAAGGACCCGGCCGAGACCGGCGCCACCCAACAACTGGCGGCCTACCAATCCGCGTCCTACAGCGAAACCCGGGACCTATCCCTGGAAATCCGCACCCAGGACGGCGACACCGTGCGGGTCCGCATCTCCCAGGAAGATTCCGCCAGCAGCAGCCAAGGTTATGCCGCCAGCGACGCCGGCACCCTGTTCGTGAGCCAGGAGCAGGCCTCGTCCCGGTTCAATCTGCGCTTCGAGGTCCAGGGGGAACTGGACCAGGGCGAGCAAACCGCCCTCAAGAACCTGCTCCAGGACGTGGACAAACTGGCCGACAAGTTTTATTCCAACGGCGGCCCCGAGAGCCTCCAGCAAGCCCTCAAGCTGGGTTACGACAGCAGTGAACTGGCCGGTTTCAGCCTGGAACTGAACCAGACCCAGAGCTTCCAGGCGGTGCAGGCCTACCGGCAAGTGAATCGCCTGGGAGACCAGGGCAGCCAGTCCAGCCGGCCGGATGCCAGCCTGGTGCAGCCCTTCGGCACCCTGGTGCAAGACCTGCGGGACCTGCTGCAACAGAACCAGGTAGACAAGCTGCTGGCAGACCCCAAACAATCCCTAGGCGGCCTGATCGGACAACGGATCGGCGCCGATTCCCGCTATCCCCAGACCCTCGGCACCCTAGGCAACGCCGGCCAAGATCTGTTGAGCGGCCTGCTGGACCGGGTTCTGGGCGGGGTCATGCAATCTGGCGCTACGTCCAACAGCGAATAAGCACTGCGGCAACC
>CAZIHO010000009.1:0-52990 GCA_964538875.1 uncultured Chromatiaceae bacterium | reverse complement strand
CACCTTGAATTTTTCAAGGTGCCCTTAAATTGTAGGCCGTATTTGTTACCAGGTCCGGGTCCTCAAGCCAGACTCAGGTCAGATTGCCACTTGGGCGTCCCTTACCGGGTCCAACTGCCTGCCCCCTCAGGATCCGGTTAACATGGGTGTTTTCCTCTCCAACAGGCTTGCGCCATGGGACCTGACCCCAGCTTGCGCCCCCGTCCGGGGTGGATCTACCTGCTCCTCTGGATCGCCCTGGCCATCGCTGGCTGCTCGGCCAAGGAGCGCCTCGCCCATCCTGGGGCTCCGGCGGCAAACCTGAAGCCCCAACCCCAGGATCTGTCCGGCACTTGGTTGTTAGACGCCCAGGCCGGCGACGATGTAGCCCGCGTCCTGGCGGAAGCCCGGCGCCGGCTCAAGCCGGGCGGGAGCACTGGCATCAGCGGCGGTCGCGGCTCCAAGAAGAGCGAACCCAGTAGCATTGACTCGGGTCCGGATCGGGAGTTCCGGCGCTACTTCCAACCGCGACGCCTGGTCATCAGCCACCAGGAACCCAGGTTGGAAATCAGCTGGGCTGGAGGACCTAGCCGGCGCCTGTACACGGATAACCGGGGCGCCTCGGTTTCCGCCCTGGGCGCCGAGAGCCAACCCGTGGCCACCGCCGGCTGGGAGGGCGCCACCCTGGTGGTGGAATCCCAAGTCTCAGGTGAGTGGGTAGTGGACCGTTACACCCTGTTGCAAGCCCCGCGCCGCCTGGAACTGGTGAGCGAGTTGCCGGACTGGGGGCAGGAAGATGAGCCTCTGCGGGTGCGGCGCGTCTGGGTGCCCGCGCCCTGACTGGTTCCAGCCGGTCCAGGGCTCCTTGCCTTTCATCAAGGAACCCTGAACTAGCAGGCCCTATCGTGGGGCCTTTCTTGTCCCGTCAACCAGCCAACCCGAATCAACCATCACCGGATCCCTATCGACATGCCACCCCTGGAACCCAGTCTCGCCACCTTACCCCAGCCTGCGATGCGCTATTTTGTGGCCACCCGCCCGGCGTTTCTGTCCGTCACCTTCGTGGGTTGTCTGCTGGGCCTAGCCAGCGCCGCCGGCACCGGGGTGACCCTGGATCCGGCCACCGCCACCTTAACGCTGCTGTCCGCCCTGTTGGCCCACGCCGGTGCCAACCTAGTCAATGATTACTACGACGCCAAGAGCGGGTGCGACGCGTCCAACGACGAACGCCTGTTCCCCTTCACCGGCGGTAGCCGGGTGATTCAGAACGGCGTCCTGTCCCTGCAGGAGGCGGGTAACTTTGGGTATTTGTTGCTGATCCTGGTCATTCCCGCCGGTCTCTGGCTCACCGCCGCCAGCGCCCCCGGCCTGATCGGCATCGGTCTGGCGGGGCTGTTGATCGGCTGGGCCTATTCGGCTCCACCCCTGCAATTGCAGAGCCGGGGCTTAGGGGAATTCGGCATCGTCGCCGCTTGGCTGCTGGTGGTGGTGGGGACGGATTTCGTGCAGCGCCGGGGGTTGTCCTTCCAGCCAGTGGCGGCGGGGCTAGGTTTCGCGTTGCTGGTCGCCAACGTGCTTTATATCAACCAGTTTCCCGACCGCAAGGCGGACGCCCGGGCCGGCAAGCGGACACTGGTGGTACGTCTGGGCGCGCGCCGGGCCCGCTGGGGCTATCCCCTGCTGGCCCTGCTGTGTCACGGCTGGACCGTCGCCATGGTCGTGCTCGGCCAGTTGCCGGGATTGGCGCTGATATCCTTGCTGGCGGCGCCAGCCAGCCTGGCCGCCACCCGCAACCTCTGGGCCAACGCGGAGCTGCCGTTCCAGTTGCTGCCGGGTCTCAAGGCCACCATCCTGGCCGCGTCCCTGCAGGGATTATTACTGACGGCAGCCCTTATCTGGCCCTAGAGCGACGCCTCCAACGCGGAACACACCTGTTCCATCTGCTCATCGTTCAGATAGGGATGGAACGGCAGACTCAGCACTTCCGCCGCCGCCTGCTCCACCTGGGGCAACGCGAGTCCCGGCTGGGCCAGGGCCGGCTGGCGATAGAGGGGAATCGGATAATGCACGGCGGTGGGAATGCCGGCCTGGGCCATGCGCTCCGCCACCCGATCCCGGTTGGCCACCCGGACCGTGTATTGACCGTACACGCTGGTATTGCCGGGGGCGATGAAGGGCGTCGTCACCCCGTCAATGGCGGCCAACCGCTGGGAATAGCGGGCGCCGAGAGCTTCCCGGGCCCGGACTTCTGCGTCAAACACGTCCAGCTTGGCCAACAAAATGGCGGCCTGCAGGGTTTCCAGACGGCCGTTCAGACCCAGGCGTCCATGGTGATAACGCCGGTCTTGGCCGTGGTTGCGGATTTCCCGGGCTCGGCCGGCCAGAATCCCGTCGTCGGTGAACAGCGCCCCGCCCTCGCCATAACAGCCCAGGGGCTTGGCCGGGAAAAAGCTGGTGCAGCCCAGGGTGCTGAGTCCGGCGGAACGGCGCCCCAACTGGGTGGCACCGAAACTCTGGGCGGCGTCCTCGATGACCGGCAGGCCATGCCGGTGGGCAATGTCGTTCAACCGGGTCATGTCCGCGCATTGGCCGTATAGACTGACCGGCAGCAGGGCCCGGGTGTGTTCAGTAATAGCCTGTTCCACCTGGTTCGGGTCCAGGTTGTAGGTGCGCGGATCGATGTCCAGGTACACCGGCCGGGCGCCCAGCAGTGCGATGACCTCGCCGGTGGCGAAGAAGGTGAAGGGTGTGGTGATGACCTCATCGCCCGGCCCGATATGCAGGGCCATGAGCGCGATCAACAGGGCGTCGGTGCCACTTCCCACCGAGACACAATGGCGACACCCCACGTAGGACGCCAAGCGTTGCTCCAACTCCTCCACTTCCGGTCCCAGCACATACCGGCCGTGGTCCAGCACGGCGGCGATACGGCGCTCGATGTCGGCACGGATGGGGGCCTGTTGGGCCTTGAGGTCGATGAATTCCATGGGGCTAGCCTGCGCGGGTGGCGAAACAAGCCGGCTTTATACCAGGAAGCCAGGACGCCCCCAACCTGGCCGGCCTGGTGGCCGGTCGCTCAGCCGGCGGGCCAGGATTCCTGCCGGTCCGCGCCGCGCCGGTCGTATCCCGAGCGCCGCCCGTTTTGGGTGGCGGCCCGGATGATGGCGCGCCGCTCCGCCCGCTGACGCCGATCCACCTGGTTGCGGCGCTGGTCCACCAGGGGTTCTAACCGGCATAGGCAGTTGGCGGCACCGCAACCAATCAGAGGTAAGACCGGCACCGCGGTCAGCGGGAAACAGCGTCCTCCCTGGGCCATGGCCGCCTGGCAGGCGCCCAAGGGACCCACCACCAGCCGCTGGCCCCAGACCCCGGCGGGCTGGTTCCAGGAGGGGGAGCGGGCCGTCGGCGCTAGCTGTCCAAGCCCGTGCCGGGCCGGTCTTGGGGGTTGTTGGGCGCGGCGTAGCAGGAATCCCGCAACCAGCAGCGTGACCACCAATAGGCCAATGATCCAGGTCATCGCGGCGTCTCCTGAGGTATATAGAGTGTTTATTTTTCTATAAATACAATATAGCGTGTAATAGCCGTTTATTTTTTGATCGCGGACTCCAGGCCGGAATGGTTGGGCGGCGTCGCGGCGGGTTGGCTGGGTTCCCCTCCCCGCTCCACCAATAGGCGGGGCTGCCCCTAGTCCAATCCCAGCTTGCTCAACCGGTAGCGTAGGGAGCGCAGGCTCATGCCCAGATTGCGGGCGGCGGCGGTGCGGTTCCAGTGGGTCTCTTCCAACGCCTTGAGGATGGCCTGCTTTTCGATGTCCCCCAGGTAATCCTCCAAGGGCGTGGCGTCCCGGGAATCCGGGCCGACTCGCTCGCCGGGATGTTCCTTGGCTTCCACCGCCGCCGGCTGGGGTGACGGCGGCAGCGCCGGCCTGGACTCGCGGTTCGGCAAGCGCAGGTCCGACACCTGAATCCGGCCCGGGTCACACAGCGCCATGGCTCGCTCCAGGATATTCTCCAACTCCCGGACGTTGCCAGGAAAATCATAGGCTTGCAGGCTCTTGAGCGCGGCTGGCTCTATGCGGGGTTTGGGACAGCCGCTTTGGCGGGCGATGCGGATCAGGAAATGCTCTACCAGCAGGGGAATGTCCTCGGCCCGGTCCTTGAGGGGCGGCAGCGGCAGGTCGATGACGTTGATGCGGTAGAACAAATCGTGGCGAAATTCGCCCTTGTCCACCAAGGCTTCCAGATTCTTGTGGGTGGCGCTAATGATGCGCACGTCCACCGCGATCTCGGCCGGCGCGCCCAAGGGACGCACCGCCTTTTCTTGAATGGCGCGCAGCAGCTTGACCTGCATGGGCAACGGTAAATCTGCCACTTCGTCTAAAAATAGGGTTCCGCCTTCCGCCGCCTGGAACAGGCCGATCTTGTCCCCGGTAGCGCCGGTAAAACTGCCCTTCCGGTAGCCGAACAGCTCGCTTTCCATCAACTCCTGGGGAATGGCGCCGCAGTTCACCGCCACGAATGCCCGGTCGGCCCGGGGGCCATGGGCATGGATGAGGCGCGCCACCAATTCCTTGCCGGTCCCGGACGCGCCGCTGATATACACCGGCGCCTGACTGCGGGCCAACTTGTGGATCAGTTGGCGGACGTGTTCGATCAGCGGGGAACGGCCCAGCAGAATGCCGGACTGGGGCGTTGGCGGGCGCGTCTCGTTACCCAGCTTGAGGGCCGCTTGCACCAGCCGGCGCAACGCATCCAATGCTACCGGCTTGGAAACAAAATCAAAGGCGCCCGCCTTCATGGCCTGGATGGCGGATTCCATGTTGCCGTGGGCGGTGATGATGGCCACCGGCAAGGCGGGATACTGCTCCCCGATATGGCGCACCAAATCAATACCGGTGCCATCCGGCAAACGCAAATCCGCCAGGCAAAGATCAAAGCGCCGCTGTTCCAATAGATGTCGCGCCTGACGCACATCCGGCGCCGCCTGGCAACCGATTCCCATGCGGGTCAGGGTCAGTTCCAGCAGTTCCAAAATGTCCGGCTCGTCATCGACGATGAGGGCAAGAGGTTGAGCCATCCGTTAAAGACACTCTCTTATGTCAGGAAAACCCATCGGCGTCACGCCCATGGGAACCGAATCTAGTTTATACCATGGGCGCGTCCTAGCTCATTGATGGGCGTCCTACACCAAGGCGACACCGCATAGGATTTTAAGATTTCATAAAAACTTGTTTGTAATTTTCTGCGGGCAGCTCCTGGCGCCACGGCGCGACATGAAGTTGTTTAAATACTGACTTGGGCCGGCCACACCCGGCTGGTCCACGCAGGCCGCGCCCCCCAGAGCACCCAACTCGCCTGCCCAAGAAGCCATATCCCCGTTCAGTCCGGATTCATGGGCGTTCCCCTAATCTGGTCCCCACATCTCCCCTAGACCAACCTTGGAGTACCCCATGAACAAATCGACCCAAGCTGCTTGCATCACCGCCCTCGGACTGGCCTTGGCATTCCCGATCCAAGCGGGCCAGGGTTACTCCGTGGAAGATCGCCTCGCCTGGCAGCAAAAGCGCATCGACCAGGGCCTCGCCTCCGGTGCCCTCAGCCGGCGGGAAGCCCGCTCCCTGCAACAGGACCAGCGGGAAATCCGCAGCCTGATCCGGGATTTACGCCGGGATGGCTGGCTGTCCCGGGACGAGCGCCGCCTGGTGGATCAGCGCTTGGATGAAGCCACCCAGCGGATCCGGGACATGGAACGGAACGGCGGCCGGCGTGACAGCTACCGGGATCGGCTGGCCGAGGATCGCCACGAGTCCCATGGCCAGGACCACCACTGGAATTGGTAACTCAGCCCCAGGCCCCTAGCCAGGCTAGGGGTCCGCGCATCTTGGCGTACAATCCTCGGGTCCCCATCAGCCTGAGCGAGCACGCCCATGACCCTGATCCGCCAAGATGACTTGATTCAAAGCATCGCCGACGCCCTCCAATATATTTCCTATTACCACCCCATCGACTTCATCCAAGCCCTGGCCGCCGCCCATCAACGGGAGCAATCTCCGGCGGCCAAGGACGCCATGGCCCAAATCCTGGTCAACTCCCGGCTGTGCGCCGAGGGCCACCGGCCCATTTGCCAGGACACGGGCATCGTGGTGGTGTTCCTCAAGATCGGCATGGAGGTCCGCTGGGACGCCCGACTGAGCATCGAGGAGATGATTAACGAGGGGGTACGGCGCGGCTACCAGGACCCATCCAACCGGTTGCGGGCCTCGATCCTGTCCGATCCCGCCGGCCGGCGCCTGAATACCAAGGACAACACGCCGGCGGTGGTCCATATGCAAGTGGTACCCGGCCATCACCTGGAAGTGGCGGTGGCGGCCAAGGGCGGCGGCTCGGAAAATAAGTCCAAGTTCGTGATGTTGAATCCGTCCGACAGCATCGTCGACTGGGTGTTGAAAACCGTGCCGGCCATGGGCGCCGGCTGGTGTCCGCCGGGCATCCTGGGACTTGGCATCGGCGGCACCGCCGAGAAAGCCATGCTCTTGGCCAAGGAATCCCTGCTGGGCCCCATCGACATTCAGGACCTCATGGCCCGGGGTCCATCCAACCGGATCGAGGAATTGCGCCTGGAGTTGTACGACAAGGTCAATGCCCTCGGCATCGGCGCCCAAGGCATGGGTGGCCTGACCACGGTGCTGGACGTGAAAATCCTGGACTACCCGACCCACGCTGCCAGCCTGCCCATCGCCATGATCCCCAACTGCGCCGCCACCCGGCACCTGGAATTCACCCTGGATGGCAACGGACCGGCGCTGTTCACACCGCCCCGTCTGGAAGACTGGCCCGCCATCACCTGGGACGCGGGCACCGGTTCCCGGCGGGTGGACCTGGACCAGGTCACCCCGGACGAAATCGCCACCTGGAAACCAGGCGAGCGCCTGTTGTTGAACGGCCGCCTCCTCACCGGCCGGGATGCGGCCCATAAGCGCATCACCGACCTGCTGGCCCGGGGTGAGCCCCTGCCCGAAGGCTTGGATTTCCGGGGCCGCTTCATCTACTACGTGGGTCCGGTGGATCCGGTGGGGGACGAAGTGGTGGGTCCCGCCGGACCCACCACCGCCACCCGCATGGATAAGTTCACCGATGCCATGCTGGAACGTACCGGCCTGATCGGCATGGTAGGCAAGGCGGAGCGGGGTCCCCTGGCCATCGACAGCATCCGGCGCCACCGGGCGGTTTATCTGTCCGCGGTGGGCGGTGCCGCCTACCTGGTGTCCAAGGCCATCCGGAGCGCCCGCATGGTGGCTTTCGAGGACCTGGGCATGGAAGCGGTGCGTGAATTCGAGGTGGTCGATATGCCGGTCACGGTGGCGGTGGACAGCCGGGGTGAATCGGTGCATGAAACCGGTCCGGCGGAATGGCGGGTGCGCATCGACCAAATCGGCCGGGCGGGCCGAACCTGAGCGGCCGCCGAGCCTAGCCTCCGGGAGCGGCGCAATGACGCTCCCGCTCCTACTTCCACTCCAAGGGGATGAGTTGCCCATGAGCACCTACCAAGCGTTTCGCATCCACCAAGAAGAGGGCCGGCATCGGGCCGGCGTGGAATCCCTACCCATGGAAGCGCCGGA
Source organism: uncultured Chromatiaceae bacterium (assembly GCA_964538875.1). Taxonomy (GTDB): domain Bacteria; phylum Pseudomonadota; class Gammaproteobacteria; order Chromatiales; family Chromatiaceae; genus CAZIHO01. Next base: position 45,393 of record CAZIHO010000009.1, on the reverse strand, counting down.
ACCCGGCGAAATCCTGATCCGCACCCGCTATTCCAGCATCAATTACAAGGACGCCTTGGCCGGTACCGGCAAGGGCAAAATCTGCCGCCACTTCCCCATGACCGGCGGCATCGACGCCAGCGGCGAGGTGGCCGCCAGCCGGGACCCCCGCTTCCAGGAAGGGGACCCAGTCTTGGTGGTGGGCTGCGGCTTGGGCGTCGACCGGAACGGCGGCTACGCGGAATGGCTGCGGGTCCCGGCGGACGGCGTGGTGCCCCTGCCGCCGGGCTTAGGCCCCTTCGAGGCCATGGCGCTGGGCACCGCCGGCTTTACCGCCGCCCTCGCCGTGCACCGACTGGAGGTGAACGGCCAGCGGCCCGAATTGGGTCCCCTGGTGGTCACCGGTGCCAGCGGCGGGGTCGGCTGCATCGCCCTGGATATGCTGTCTACGCTGGGCTACGAAACCGTGGCCTTGAGCGGCAAACCGGAACAGGCCGAGTTTCTGCAGCGCCTTGGCGCCAGTCGCATCCTGGGCCGGGATGAATTACCGGGCGGCGAGCGGCCCCTGGAAAAGGCGGTATGGGGCGGTGCCATCGACAACGTGGGCGGCAAGGTGCTGGCCCAACTGACCCGCACGGTGGTCCATTCCGGCAATATCGCCGCCATCGGCTTGGCGGGCGGCCATGAACTTCACACCACCGTCATGCCCTTCATCCTGCGGGGCGTGAGCCTGCTGGGCATCGAATCCGGCGAAGTCCCCCACGACCTGCGGTTGCGCCTGTGGGAACGGCTGGCCACCGACTTGCGCCCCCGGCACCTGGACGCCATCGTCACCCAGGTAGTGACCCTGGACGAATTGGCTCCGGTGTTCGACCGGATGATGGACGGGCGCACCTGGGGCCGCACTCTGGTGCAGACCCAACTTCAGACTCCTTAAAGGTCCGGTGCGGGCGAGCCGGCGAATTGCGGCTCGCCCATGGCCGGCTCATACCTTGAGGTCGATTTGCTGGAGGCTGCCGGCGCTGCCATCTTCGTTCAGATAGAGGCCGGAACTACGGACCTGGCCCAGGGTTTCGTTGAAATCCCCGGTCAATTTGAAGGGCGTCGCCACCCGGCCCAGGTACAGGGCACCGATGCCCCGCTCACCGAGCCCGGTCAAATAGTCGTTACCCGCCTCGTCCTTGGTCCAGATGCGCAGGCCCTGATACAGGGGATCCGCCTCGTCCACCCAACCGTTACCATCCGCGTCCAGGGCCGCCAATTCGGCGAATCCGTCGCCACTGGTGGCGCCGAACAATTCCCCGCCATGGTTGATGGCGCCATCCCCATTGCGATCCAGAGCTAAGAAGCCACTACCCGGCCCCACGAATGAGATTTGCTCGGAGCGGCCATCCTGATCCAGGTCGAAGCTGAACTGGGTCTGGGTCAATTGGGCCGCGTTGCCCGCGAAGTTCACCACCAGCGGATCCTTGAGGGCGTCGCCGGCCCGGATCGTCAACTGCTGCTCGCTGACCATGCGGCGACTGAGATTGAGCTGCAAGTCCACGGCAATTTCTTGACCATCCGCCGTGCGCACCAAGCCCGTGGTCGAGAAGCTGGTGCGCTCCTCCTCCACATGGGCCTGATAAGAGTCGTACACCAGACCCCAGCCCTGGGTCTCCGGTGTGGCGCCCTGGGCCGGCACCGCCGCGCCGCCGCCCGCCGTGACGGCCAGGGTCTGGCTGGCCGGGACCTGGAGATCCCGCATGGAAAACAGCTTCAAGTCCCGCCCGGTATAGCGTTGCAGCAGCGCCTTGACCAGCAACATCTTGAGATCGGCGACTTCCTCCGGGTCCGCGTCCTGCCGCTCTCCGCCCTTAAGCAGGGCCCGCTGGGGCTGGAGACGGGCGCCCTGGGGTGAGATGTCTGGCCGCCCGGACTTGAGTTCTTCCCGCAGACGCTCGGCCATTTGCTTGAGACCCGTCTTGAGGGTGCGGGAATCCGTTTGTACCGGCGCCTCGCCGTCGCGCCAGTAGCGCAACTGCTCGCGCTTTTCATCCCGTTGCAGGGCCTGATGGCTGCTGGTGAGTTGGAGATCGGAAGCGACGATACGCATAGAAGGCGCCCCTCTGGAACAGGGACCAGCCCGCCCGATGGGGCCAGTCCTAATTAACTAGGCCCGCTTGGCCGATGCCGGCAACGCCAAGGCGGGGTCTAGGCCTGCGCGCGGCTCCATACCGCGCCGGGACATCCCTGGCCCGGATCAACCCGGCCCACGGATGGACCCGGTTACTAGTCCATCGGCCCGGCGGCGCAAAAGCTAAATATTTCAATCGGCGCGTTCCGGTTGGGCGCTATTCCAGGGGTCCCGGCGGATGCAGCGCCGCCCATTCCGGGGGACTGAAGGTGCGAATGGACAGGGCGTGCAGGGCGCCGCTCTGAAGTTCGGCGCTGACCGTCGCCATCACCAGACGCTGGCGTTCGAGCAAAGATTTGCCTATGAACTCCGGGCTCACCACCTGGGCCATGAAATGCCGGCCGTCCCCCTCCACGATCACCTGGGACCCGGCCAATCCGGCCCGAATCAGGGCCTCCACCGCAGCAATCTCCACGTCAAACTCCCCCTCTCAACAACGGCAAATAGACTCACTCATAGCTCGCGGGTAGCGAGAAACCGCACGTCCGGCCAACGCTCCCGGGTCAGGTCCAGATTAACCCGGGTAGGCGCCAGATACACCAACTGACCGTCCCCGTCCTCGGCCAGGTTGTCAAAGGCCTTGTCCTTGAAACGGGCCAGCATCTTGTCGTCATCGCAGCGCACCCAGCGGGCGGCATGAATGCCCACCGACTCCACCACCGCCTCGACGCCATACTCATCCTTGAGCCGGTAGGCGGCCACGTCGAACTGCAACAGGCCCACCGCACCCAACAGAATGTCGTTGTTGCGCAGCGGCCGAAACACCTGGGTGGCGCCCTCCTCCGCCAATTGGACCACGCCCTTGTGCAGCGCCTTCATGCGCAGGGGGTCCCGGAGCACCACCCGGCGGAACATTTCCGGCGCGAAATAGGGCACGCCCTCGTACTTGAGGTCCTCCCCCTCGGTGAAGGTATCGCCAATCTGGATGGTGCCGTGGTTGAACAGACCGATGATGTCGCCAGGCCAGGCTTCTTCCACTTGGCGGCGCTCGTCGGCCTGGAAGGTGATGACCTTGGCCACCTGAATGTTCTTGCCGGTGCGCACCTGGCGCAGACGCATGCCCTTGCGATAGGTGCCGGAGCAAACCCGTAGAAAGGCCACCCGGTCCCGGTGGGCCGGATCCATGTTGGCCTGGATCTTAAACACGAAGCCGGTGAAGGGCTCCTCGTCCGGGCCGACCAAGCGTTGCTGGGCGGCCCGGGCACGGGGCGGCGGCGCGTATTGGACAAAGGCGTCCAATAATTCCTTGACGCCGAAATTGTTGAGCGCCGATCCGAACAACACCGGCGTCTGGCGCCCTTGACGATAGGCGTCCAAGTCCAATTCATGGCTGGCGCCCCGCACCAGTTCCACGTCCAGGCGCAGTTCATCCGCCTGATCGCCCAGCAGTTCATCCAGGCGCGGGTTGTCCAGCCCCAGAATCAACTCCCCTTCCTTGACCCGGCCCTCGTGGCGGGCGCTGAACAGGTAGGTGGCATGGGTACGCAGATCGAAAACGCCCTTGAAACGCTTGCCGTTGCCGATCGGCCAGGTCACCGGCGCGCACTGGATCTTGAGCACCGATTCCACCTCGTCCAGGATCTCGATGGCGTCCCGACCTTCCCGGTCCAGCTTGTTGATAAAGGTCAGGATCGGCGTATCCCGCAGCCGGCATACTTCCATCAGCTTGATGGTGCGTTCCTCGACGCCCTTGGCGGCGTCGATCACCATCAAGGCTGAGTCCACGGCGGTCAGGGTACGGTAGGTATCCTCGGAAAAATCTTCGTGGCCAGGGGTGTCCAGCAGATTGATTATGGATTCCCCATAGGGGAACTGCATCACGGACGAGGTGACGGAAATCCCCCGCTGCTTTTCCAGTTCCATCCAGTCCGAGGTGGCGTGGCGGGCCGCCTTGCGACCCTTCACGGTACCCGCCAACTGGATCGCCCCGCCGAACAGCAACAGCTTTTCCGTGAGGGTGGTTTTGCCGGCGTCCGGGTGGGAAATAATGGCAAAGGTGCGGCGCTGGGCAATCTGATCCCGAAGCTCGGTCATACAAGTCTCTTAAAGGTTCTGGGATGGGGGTCCACGACAACGCCGACCTATCCTAGACATCCTCCCAAGCTAGGATCGCGCCAGCGGGAAGTTTGGATAAGTAGAGCCGGAGTAGCCAAATGCAATCAACCCAACCGCCGGTTCCCCCAAGCCGGGGAGCCAGCATAAAACGATTGAGGAAGGGTTGAGCCAATTATACCCGGCCGGCCAGGGTGCGGCGGACCTTGGCGGAAGCCCCCATTGGAATTATCCTGTTGGCCTATATCAGCCTACCCTTGCCGGGATTGGCTCCCGGTCCAACGCGGGTCCCGCTGGAGCTGGCTCCAAATCAGCTATCCCTTCTCCAACCCTGGCGTCCGGAGATCCAAGCCGCTGGGCGGGCCGAAACCTAACTAGACCAACCAGAAGGAAAAACCAGTTCATCCTGGCTTTTTTCTAGTGGGATTGAAAAGACCGGCTCCCCATCACCCCCAGGCTGCCATTAGACCGCCTGTCCTAACCACCGGTTAGAATGGGATGAAACCGGCGGGATGACCGGACCCGTACGCTGCACTGTTCACCAGAAGCAACCAATACCCCTGAGCGAGAGAGACAAAACCTTGAAATCTGGCATGCGTGTGGGCGTCTTCGTCGACGCCGAGAACATCAAGTACAACGGCGGCTACCAGATGCGTTACGACGTGTTGCGCCGCTTCGCGGCCCGGGAAGGCGGCGTTCTACTACGGCTTAACACCTACATGGCGTTCGATCCGGACCGCGCCAAGGAAGATGGCGACTACGCAAAAAAATCCTTCGCCTATCAGCAGATGGTGCGGGATTTCGGCTGGAAAATCACCGTCAAACACGTGCGCCGCTACACGGACGAGGAAGGCAATCTCACCACCAAGGCCAACGCGGACCTGGATCTGGCAGTGGACGCCATGTTGCAGGCGGAACGTCTGGACCAGGTCCTGCTGGTGACCGGGGACGGCGATTTCCTCCAGGTGGTGACTGCCCTGCAAAACAAGGGCTCCCGGGTCGAGTTGATCGCCTTCAAGAACTTCTCCAAGGCCCTGCAACGCCAAGTAGACTCCTTCTATTCGGGTTTCCTGATTCCGGATCTGCTGCCGGTGGCCTACGAACCCCGCAATGAGTGGGGCCAGGTGGGCTCCTGCGTACGGGGAGTCTGCTCCAAGTGGTTTCCGGAAAAAGGCTACGGGTTCTTGCGCTTCGTGCGCCGCATCGACGGCAATCTCTGGGTCATCGACCCCCGGGAGCCGGACTCGCCCTTCGTCAGCGTATTCTGTCACGCCAATGAAGTGGCGGACGATGTAACCGAGGATATGCTCATGAACCGGGAAACCATCCTGGAATTTTATGTCAAGCCCAGCGAGCAAAAGGAAGAAGGGTTAGTGGCCAACAACGTGCGTCTAGCTTTTAACATCAATCGCTAACTATATAAAAATCGATAAAAAAGTATTTTTTTCTTGGCCGTTCGGGCGGTCTAGGTCTGGATTATTCATATCCGCCGTTTGTGGTAATCTAACCGTCACATTAGGTTGTCGCTGAAAGGCTGTTGGCCGGTTCGCCATGGAACTGCTCATCGTCCGTCACGCCCTGGCCGATGATTGGGCGACCTTCGCCGCCACTGGCCAGGACGATTTGTTGCGCCCGCTAACCGAGCGGGGTCGTAAACGCATGGGACAGGTGGCTCGGGCGATCCGCCAATTGGTGCCGGTCATCGACGCCATCGCGGTCAGTCCGGCGCTGCGCGCTACCCAAACGGCGGAAATCCTCGCCAACGTCTACCAGGGCCTGGGCCTGATCCAGGTCCCCGCATTAGCCCCCGGCGCCCGGCCCCAGACCATCGCCCAGTGGCTGGCCCGTCAACCGGACGCGGCCACCCTGGCCCTGGTCGGTCATGAGCCGGACCTTTCCGGACTCATCGCCTGGCTGACCGCCGCCAGCCCCCAGGGCTTTCTGCGACTAGGCAAGGGCGCGGTCTGTCTGCTGGAATGTGATGCGCCGGCGGAAGCCGGCTGTTGCGAATTGCAGTGGCTCATGCAGCCCCGTCAGCTCTGCCTGTTGGCGGATTGAGGCGCCGGAACGTCCCCCATGTTCCGAGGTCTAGGGCCCTGGGGCATAATGGACCGGACCCAAATCCCGCACCCCGGCGGGAACCTCCATACCCAACCTGGACCAATCCCATGTCGTGGAACCGAGCAGCCCTTGTTTGTTGGCTTCTGGCCTTGACCTTGGCCGGATGCGCCGGAATGCAACTCAAGCTGGACCCGGTACAGGTCCGGCTCATCGGCGTCCAGATTGTGGACCCGAACACGGCGGAAACCAGCTACCGGGTCAAACTGAAATTTCAAAATCCCAATCCGGTGCCCCTGCCGATTCGGGGCCTGCATTTTGACCTGCGCCTCAATGGCCAGCCCCTGCTGCCCACGGTCAGCGACCAATCCCTGGATCTCAATGCCCACGGTGCCGGTGAGTTGACCATTGAGGTGTCCGCCCAAAATCCGGGGCTGGCGGAGCAGATCCGGCGCTTTCAGGACGGCTGGGGGGGTTCCCTCGGCTACGGCATCAACGGTTCCATGGCATTTGCCAACGATATCGAGCCCCTGGATTTCTCGAATCAGGGCCATCTGGGTACCCTACCGCCCCAACGATAGCCGCGATGCTCCCGGCGACCACCGGGGGTACGCTTCCCTACCCAATCTGCATAGGACCTAGCCATGGCCGAACATCGTACCCAAGGACTTGCCGACATCCAGGTCAACACGGATTCCCTGTACCGGGAAGAAGTCTATACGGACCTGAACGCGGTCACCTTGCGCCGTCTGCTGCCGGTCACCGCCGCCGGTGAGCCTGATCCGGAGCGGGACCCCATCTTCCTCGGGGAAGCCAGCATTATGACCCACTTGGGTCCCATGCCGCTGTCCTTTCCCATCCAGGCAGCGTCCCTGGAAGAAGCCTGCGCCCTATTTCCCCAGGGGGTTCGAGAAGCCGTCGAAGAACTCGACCAGCGGGCTCGGGAGAATGCCTTGGACCAGTCCTCCCGCATCGTCGTGCCGACCGTCGTTCCTCCCGAGTTGGGAGGCGGCGGCAAGCCGGGTGGGGGCAACATCATCTTTTGATGCCCGGGCCTTGGGCGATCTAGCGGACGCCCGCCCGGCGTCCGTCACCCGTCGCCCATCCACCAGGCAGCGGGCCCAGAAGGGGTTGGTCAGGCTGGCATAACTCACGCCCTTCCCAGACGACGGCGCATGCACAAAACGCTGGCCACCCACGGCGACGCCCACGTGCAGACCGTCCGACCGGGGGACGCGAAAAAATAGCAGGTCGCCGGGTCCCGCGATACGGGGATCGATGGGCGACAGTTGCCGATGTTGCTCGTCGGCGGTGCGGGGCAGGTCGACCCCGGCTTGGCGATAGGCGTACCAGACCAGACCGCTGCAATCAAATCCCTCCCGGGGCGACTCGCCGCCCCACCGGTAGGGGGTTCCCACCAGGGATTCGCTGGCGCGGGCCGCTGCCTGCCGCACCGGGTCCCCGTCCCGGGTTGGATGGGAACCGCAGCCCGCCAATAACAGCAACAGGCATCCGGCCAGGATTAGCCGCCCCGCGGCACTAGCACTCATCGACCCAACCTCCTATCCGAGCCACTCCGGACTCATGCTAGGCCAGGCCCAGGCATATTGCAATTTATATCTATTGAAACAATAGGTTCTAAGACTTTTCTAAGCCAATTCCATAACTAGATCAGCTCGCTCCAAGGGTCTGGGCAAGCCTTAGCCGGGGGGAAACCGCACCCAAAAGGCGGCACCACCCAGCTCACTGACCCCGACTCCCATCTGGCCCCCATACACCGCCACGATTTCCCCCACCAGGGACAGACCCAACCCCTGGCCGGGCAGGCTCTGGTCGAACCGCCAGCCCCGCTGGGCTACCTGATGGACCTGGTCCGGTGGCACCCCAGGACCGTCATCTTCCACCCGCAGCACCAGCCCCGGCCGGGGTCCGTCCGCCAAGCGCTCGCTGGTGACCCGTACCCGGCGGGTGCCGTACTTGTAGGCGTTATCCATGAGATTGCCCAGAATCTCCAGCAAATCCGCTTGGTCGCCGAAGAAGCGGGCGTCTCCCTGGAGCACCAGGTCCACCGCCATGGCTTTTTCCCGGTAAACCTTGTCCAGCGAGCGGGCCAATTTCTCCACCAGAGGCGCGACGTCCAACGATCGGCCCAGGGCCACCTGCCCAGCCGCTGCCGCACGCCGCAACTGGTGTTGCACGATTTCGTCCATGCGTCGCACCTGCTCTTCCACGGTGATCCGCAGCAGGTCCGGATCCCTGCCCTCGTCGGCGGTTTGGCGCAAAATGGCCAAGGGCGTCTTCAGGCTATGGGCCAGGTCGCCCAGGCTATTGCGGTATCGCTGCTGGCTGGCTTGGCTGCTGGTGATGAGGGCGTTGAGGCCGCTGGTGAGTCCCTCCAGTTCCTGTGGATAGCGGCCCTCCAAACGGTTTGCCACCCCTTCCTCGATGCGCCGTAAGTCGTCGCAGACCCCCCGCAACGGCTGGAGACCCCAGCGCAAAATGGCGCCCTGGGCCAACAACAGCATCAGGGCCAGTCCCCCCAGCCATTCCCACAGGGCGGTACGGAACCCTTCCACTTCCCGGCTCAAGGCGGTGGTGCTAATCGCAACTGCCAGGGTGTATTCCTGGTCCTGCCCCTGAAAATCCTCCCAGGAGATGCCTAGGTTGATCACCGACAGGGTCTCGTGGCCGGCGGATTGCTGATGAAATTGTCGCTGTCCCGGCGCCTGGGGCTGCAGAAAGTCCCTGTCTTCGCCCGCCAGGGACGGGGAGCGCCAGCGGAAATTGCCTTCTTCCCCCATGACCTGGGCGTAATAACCAGAATCTAAATTGGAAAAATGCGGATCCGGCAGTTCCTGGGGAAGTTGCATCCGCCCGCCCCCATCCTCGTCGGCCGCTGCCAGCAGAGCGTACACGTAGCCCTGCAGGCGCTCCCGGAACGCGGTTTCCGCGCTATCCCGGAAAGCCTTGAACAAGGCGGCGCCGGTGGCGCCAAGGAAGCCCACCAACACCAGGCTGGCCGCGATTAGGAGGCGACCGTGGAGCGAGCGCATTTAGGCTGAATCGGGATCCACGGCCAGACGATAGCCCCGTCCGCGCAAGGTTTCGATAGGGTGGTAGCGACTATCCGGGTCCAGCTTGCGCCGCAAGCGGCCCACGAACACTTCCAGCACATTACTATCCCGGTCGAAGTCCTGCTCGTAGATGTGTTCGGTCAACTCGGTCTTTGACACCACCTGGCCGCGACGCAGGGCCAGATATTCCAACACCTTGTACTCGTAGGCGGTGAGACTGATGGGTTGCTCGTCGACCCGCACTTCCTGGGCGGCGGTGTCGATTTCCAAGGGCCCGAATTTCATGCTCGGCTGGCTCCAACCGGCCGCCCGCCGCACCAGGGCATTCAGCCGCGCCAACAGTTCCTGGGTATGGAAGGGCTTAACCAAATAGTCGTCCGCTCCCGCCTCCAGGCCTTCCACCTTATCCTGCCAGTTACCACGAGCCGTCAGGATCAGGATCGGGAAATGCTTGCCTTGCTGGCGCAGGCGCTTGATCAGGTCGATACCGGACAACCGGGGCAAGCCTAGGTCGATGATGGCCACGTCCAAGGGGAACTCGCTGCCCAGATACAGGCCCTGGACGCCATCGTCCGCCTGCTCCACCACATATCCGGCGATTTTGAGCCGGGCCGCCAGTTGCTCCCGCAGTTGATTCTCGTCCTCCACCAGCAATACACGCATCCTTATCTCCTTCCAGGTCCAGCTCCAGGTGGGGGGCCCGGCGGCGGGCCGTCCCGCTCGGGACGGGGCAGCGGGTTTCCGGTCGCACCATCGATCCGGAAGCGCCGGACCTGTCCACCTTCCGTCAAGATTTTGATCCGATATTCCCTCCGCCCGTCCTGTTCTACCTGGTCCGCCGACAGGACGCGACCCGGATTCCCATGCCGCAGCCCGGTGACGGCGGCATCCAGTCCCGGATTCGGTCCCCGGGGCGATCGATTCAGCTCCCGCTCGGCACCCCCCGCCGCCCAGGTCTGGGCAGACAGGATGCAGAGCACTGGAACCAGTAGCCGAGGGATGTTTCTCATGGCCTGGGGAGGGGAGCAACCTCATTCGCTGTTGAGTGGGGTCCCTGAGGTTGGCGCCGGCTAGACACGCCCGGTCGCACCGATGGGTCCTAGTCACCTAGATTCTGGGACAACCGGCATGAACTTTGGCTGAACGGCGGCAAAAAGAACAGGGCCGGGGAGTATGAATCGCCCCCGGCCCTCGGTTTCACTCCTGGCTAGTTGTTTGGCGCTTCCAAACAGACATCCAGGGTCGGGGCCCAACCAAACTGCTCGCCCACATCAGAAACGCAGATCAGGCCAGTGCCGCATTCCGCATCCGAATCACAATCTCCTTGACGAATTTGGCAGGGTCCGCAGGCCGGATCTGAACAGTAATCCCAATCTCCTAACTGCTTGGTGCACACCGGGTTGCTGGGGGCTTCGCACACATCCATGTCCGCCGGTAGCCCGTACTTGGCACCGGTATTACTGGCGCAAACCAGCCCCGCCGCGCAATCGGCGTCGCTATCACAATCCCCCTTGCCAACCCCGCAGGGGCCGCAACCCTGGGTGGAACAATATTGCCAGTCGCCGTTGGCGAGGGTACAGGCCGGCGCCGCAGAAGCCGGTCCGCACACATCCAGATCCCGGTATAAACCCACGCTGGCGCCAGCGTTCTTCAGGCATATTAGGCCAGCGACGCACTCTGCGTTGGAGTCGCAATCACCTTGACCCAGGGTGCAGGGACCACAGCTCGGATCCGAGCAGAATTCCCAGTCACCCACCGTCCTGAGACAGGTCTGGGCCGGGGGCGGTCCCGCAGGAGGCGGTTCGCAGACGTCCACCGCCGTATTGAAACCATAATTCAGGCCGACGTTCTTGGCACATACCAAGCCGCTTTTGCACTCATCGGCACCATCGCAATCCCCCTCTCCGATCGCGCAGGGTCCGCAGGCCGGATCCGAGCAATAGTTCCAGTCGCCCCGGTTGAGTTCGCAGGTGCGCTCCAGCGCCGCCAACCACTTCTTGAAGCTGGCGTTGTAGGCCAGATCAAAGCGGCCATAGTTGTTGCGGAAGTCAGAATCCCCGCAGTTCGGCTGGTTATTGGCATCGGTTTCCTGCCAGCTACCCCCCGTAAGGGTGCCCACCAAGCGCTGGGAATCGTTCCTGAATAGGCCGGACCCGCTACTGCCGCCCTGTAAGAATCCCAACTCGGTGCGGGTGATGATGTAGTGGCCCAGGTCCGTGGGCGTGTAATTGCAATAAAAACTTTCCATCGCCGGATCCAGGCACTCCCCGAATCCCTGGGCAGTCATGAAAGTGATTTTCTTGTAATCCGCCGCCGGATGGTGGATGCCGGTCAGACCCGTGTCCGCCGTGGTGGGTGTGGTCGCGTCCCAGCCGGCCATGACCACCCCGTCCGGGGGCGTGCTGTCTAACCGCAACAGAGTCATGTCGGAAGCGCTCAGACTGTCTAACAGGGTGGCGCCCCCAGGGATGACCTTGACGTCTGACGGCAAGTCCCAGACGTTGGGCTGGCCCTGGGTACAGTGTTTGGTTTGGTAGAACCAATAGGTTTCTAGGGTGGAGGCCACCGACTGGGTGGAGATACAGTGACGGGCAGTAAGGAAATAGGGAATGTTGGTGTTTGGATCCAGGTCATTCAACAGGGTCCCGGAACAGGCGGCGGTTCCGCCGTCCACCGTGAACAGCATGCGTGCCACCGCCAGGGACAGTTGCCCCCAACGGTCCCAATAACAAGTTACGTCCTGATGGCAGGGTTCCGCCGTCAGGGAGCCAAAATAGGGGCTGGCTGCTTGGGAAAAGGGCGACACCGTCAAATGGGACGCCTGGGGCAGAGCGATTTTCAGGCTGCTGGACGCCAGACCGGCGGGCACATAGATTTCCACGCCCAGGGTGTCCCCATCGATGACCGGCGACCAGTAGAGCACCGGCTCCTTGGCGTCCTGGTCCCGGTTGGCCCGATCCCGGCTCGTGACCCGGGCCACCTCCGCGCCAGTGACCGCCGTCACCGCCGACGCGCTGCCCTCTTGGCCAAAGAACCGCAACTGGACCGTATCCGGCAACTGGTAAACCATGATCCCCAGGCGCAGCGCCTTGGCGTCCGGGGATTTGAGGGTCACCACTGCGGTTTGGCCCCCATCATCGGTGGCGGTCCAGGTCAAGCTGGCGGGATCCAGCACCTGGCTGAAATCGGCGGGTAACTCCCGGGCAAAACCGATCTTGACCGGCCCGATGCCGTTGGCCGGCACCACCGCCAAGTCCTTGGGTACCACCGGCTGGGACAATTCGATCTTGAGTCCTTGGGAGACGGCCTGGGGTGATTTCAGGGCTTCCGCAGCCGACCGGGCGGTGACGCCGGATTGGTACACCTGGGCATCCGCCGTCAAGCCCCCGGCCACCACTGAACCCGTTAGCCCCAACCCCAGAATCAGTCCAACGATCTTTTTTGAAATGTCCATTGAATCAGCCATTAATTGAAAATTCTTAACATCGAATTTAAGCAACGCGGACTCGAAAATCAAGCGCGCTAGTTACTAATGCCGGGTTTGGATCAAGCATTGGCACCACAGCACCGCAGCGGCCGATGGGAATTCCCCCGGATCTAGGCCCAGTGGGGACCCGGAACACCGGCCCAGGTCCCCAGGTGATTCAGTTCCGGGCCCTCACCCCGCCCCCGGCGGGACCAGGTTCCGACGTCCCGCGACCAGCGGCTCAAGCCAACCTGACGCTATCGTCAAACTGTAATACACTCCCTGCCTTGACGCCGGGGCGGCAGGCCCCTTTTCCAATCCAACCGTCCGGATGGGACCTTGATCAAGTCGCCGCTCCTCGCCACCCTGGTGAAACTGGCCAGTACCGGTGGGTTCCTGCTGGGTGTGCTGGTGTTGGCGCATCATGGAATGGGCAGCGCGGCGGCGCCCCCCTGGCTGGTCGCGACCACTTTGGCGGGAGGGTATCTGGCGCTAGCGCTGGGCGCCAACAACGCCGCCAACAATATTGCCATCGCGGTGGGCGCCGGGGCCTTGGGGCTCGGTGCGGCCTGGGGAATCGCGGCCATTGGCGAGTTGGCCGGCGCCTTTCTGGCTGGGGAGGCGGTCACCGGGATCCGCCTGCGGGAGGAGTTTATTGACTTTGGCCTGCTCGAACGCCAAACCCAACTGCATTGGGTCATTCTTGGCGGCATCCTGGCGGCGGGCCTGTGGCTGCATGTGGCGTTTTTCTTCACGGCGCCGGTGTCCGCCACCCATTCGGTGATCGGCGGGCTGGCGGGCGCGGCAGTGGCCGCCCAGGGATGGCAGGCGGTGAAATGGGACGCCATCGGTACCTTCGCGCTCGCCTGGATCGCCTCCCCCGTGACTGGCGCCTTACTGGCCGCGTTGGCCCTGTACGGAATAAAACACACCATCAGCTATAAGCCGAATCCGGTCCTGGCGGCCCGGGACCGGGTTCCCATCCTGGTGGCGCTGATGGCGCTGGTCATGGCCAACTACCTGCTGTTCGAACTTGCACACGAAGAATGGCACAGTTCCGGGCGCCCCTGGATGATCAGTCTGGCGATGGCCACCGCCGTGTTTCTGATTGCTCAACCCCTGGCCTATCGCACCGCCCAGATCACCAGGGACAGTAACCAGGTGGTGAATCAGATGTTCGCCTTGCCCTTGATTCTGGCCACCGGCTTTTTCACCTTTGCCCATGGCGCCAATGACGTGGCCAACGTGGCGGGACCCTTGACCGCCAGCGCCGCCATTCCAGACCTGGGCAGCGAGGCTCCGCTACCTCTGGTGCGTCTATGGGCACTGGCGGTGGGGGGCATCGGCATCACGGTGGGACTGGTGGTCTTTGGCGGTCGCATGGTGCGCACGGTTGGAACCGAAATCACGGAACTCGACATGATCCGGGGTTTCTGCATCTCCCTGTCCGCCGCCACGGTGGTTTTACTGGCGGTTCATTTCGGCCTTCCGGTCAGCACCACCCATACGCTAGTGGGTAGCATCGTGGGCGTGGGCCTGTTGCGGGAATATTTACAGGTCAACGAGCAACAAACGCTGGCCAAGATTCGCAAAGCCTACGCCGGAGAAAACCGCCAAAACCTGGAGCGCTTTCTAGGGCGTTTTCAGCGCGCCAGCCTGATGCGCAAACGGGCCATGCTGGCGGACTTGGAGCGGGAGCGGGGCGAGGCGCAACTGACCGACAAGGAATTGCAGCGGGTGCACCGGCTTTACCACCGGCAGTTGGTGAAGCGGGTGCTGGTGGGCAGGATTCTGTTGTTTTGGCTGCTGACTCTGCCGGTCACTGGCCTGCTGGGAGCCGCCTGGTTTTACTTGCTGGCCGGCGCCAGCTAACAGGCGGGTTCGATTGCCGGAGCCGGGCTTGCCAGGCTGGGGTGGCGCTGGCTCTAGGCATTCAGGGTCTTGGGGGACACCAGCGCCAGCAGCTTGCCGCTCCCGGAGGACAGGTCATGCCAATCATCTGGCAGTTGGATGCGCGCCAGGGTGGCGGTTTTCAAGATGCCGGGGCCGGGGCCCAGGTCGGCGTCCCGCTCCACCAGATAGTCCACCAGATCATCCAGGCTAGGGTTGTGGCCCACCAGCATCACGCGCCGGGCGTGGTGGGGGCACTCGCCGAGAATGCCGAGCAAAATGTCCGGGTCTGCCATGTAAAGACGGTCGTCCCAATGGATGTGCCGCTCGCCGATACCCAGTTGGTCCGCCACCGCCAGGATGGTTTCCCGGGCCCGTGTGGCGGGGGAACTCACCAGATAGTCCGGCTTCAGGTTCTGGGACAGGAGCCAGGCGCCCATGCGGGGAGCCTCTTTGCGGCCCCGGTCGTTCAGGGGACGCTCGAAATCGCTGGCAGCACCGGAATACCAGTCGGATTTAGCGTGCCGGAGCAGGAGCAGTTCGCGGGAGGCTGACTTACCCATGGGCGGGAATTCCTTAGCAGAGGTCCAAGGATTCGATTATAGGCCATGGAGATCGGAGGGTTGGAAGGGGTCCAGCGCTGGAACAGCCATTCTGGCCCCCATCAACCCGCCGGACCGAACAGACCCTGCAGAAACCAGGCACCGGACGCGGCCAGGTCCCGGAAAATCCATAGACGTTCCCCGGCCGGGGTGCGGGCGATGAAATAATCCCTGGCCACGCCGGCGCCGTCCCACCAGCCGGCTTCGATCCGCTCCCGCTCCCGCTCCAGGACCAAGCGTTCGCCCCGGTGGCAGGGCTGGCCATCCGTCACCGCCAAGGGCAGGGGCTCCGGCAATAGCCAAAGGGGCCGCCGGGCCCGGCCCGCTCCGGCGCCGTGCCCCGGCGCGCACCAGCCCCAGGCCCGCTCCGGCCGGTGGTCGGCACGGCATTCCAGGCTGACCAGGGCATCCTGGCCCAAACGGGCCGCCAGCCGCTCCAACAGGCGTTCACCGCCGTTGGCCGGCTGGCGCGGATCCGGCCACAACCCGAGGGAACTGGGCACCAGATCCAGGAACTCCTGGACCCGCAAACGGATGCGCCGCACCGGCCGGGGCAACGTCAGGCGGTCCAGGCGCTCCCCCAGCAGTTCCCGCAGGACATCCGGGTCCCGGGTCGGCGTCAATAAACCCAGCCGCAGGGGAGTCGACGGACCTTCTGCATGGATCAGTTCCCAATCCAGCCGCTGGGCGCCGGCGCCTTGTCCCAGGAGCATCCCGCATAATTCCCGGATCAAGCGCTGGGCGGCGAACAGCAGGGCCGGCGCCGCTGTTACCTCCGCTGGCAGTTCCAGACTGGCAGCAAAACCCGCTGGCGGGACGAAGGTGGGCCGGGGATCCGGCACCCGGCCCAGCAACCGGTCTAGCAGCAGCAGTAACTCAGGGCCGAAGCGCCGCGCCAGTCCGCTCCGGGGCAGGCGCAACAGGTCAGCAACAACCCGCGCCCCCATGCGCCATAGCCGTTCCAGGGCTTCCGGTGCCAGATCCAGGTCCCGCAGGGAGACCCGTCCCAGGATCGCCGGCAGGGCGGCCAACTCTCGTACCGGCGCCACGCCACCCTGTCGCGCCAGCAGCAGGGCGGCGGCGGGGGTCGGCGCCAGACCCCAGTGGGCCTGGTAGCCCAAGGCCGCCACACCGTCCAGCAGACCCTTGAGCAGGGCTTGCTCGCCGCCGAACAGGGCTAGACTGCGCTGAATACCCAGCACCAGAGCGGCTGGCGGCGCCAGGCTCAATTCCGGACTGAAGCCCAGCGCCCAGCGAGCGATGCCCTCCAGGGCCAATTGCTCATTCCGGGGCCGCCGCGCCACCAGTCGCAGGTCCGCCGCCAAGGCCAGGGCCGCCGCCGCCGACTGGCCCGGCGCCACGCCCAGGGCCCGCGCCGCTGGGTTGACGAACAGAATCCGGCGCGCGCCGCTCCGGGTCACCCAAATGGCCAGGGGCGCCGGGGCTTCCTCCCCCCGGTCCAGGATTTCCACCGGCAGATGGGGAAAATGCAGGGCCAACCAACCCATGGGAGCAAGCTCTCCAACTCAAGCGGAACAGCGGGATAACCGCCGTACCGGCCCGCCCCGGCACTTGAGCACCTCCAGTTCCAGCCTGGTCCCGTCCCTGGCGGGACCTACCCGTAGCCGCAGGGCCGCCGGACTGGGCCGCCTGGCGGCGATCTCGCCCCGAAACAGCAGCAGCGGCGTCCTCCCCGCCTGGGCCGCCAGTTGCAGACGCCGCACCAGCGTCGGCTCCCGGGGCTCCGCCCACAGCAGCACCAGACCCGCAGCGCCGGAGCGCAAGCTCTGCTCCGCTGCCCACAGGGCGTCCGTTTCCCCGGCCCGGATCACCAGCAGCCGTCGCGGGTCCACCCCCCGATGGAGCAAATCCGGCGCATAGGGAATCCAGGGCGGCGCCACCAACAACAGCCAGCGGGCCGCTTCCCGGCTCAAGCGAGCTAGGGCCGGCAGCGCTAGGGCGAACGCGGCGGGGCTATCGCTCAGAATCTCGCTCAATCCATCCGCAGGCCAACCAGCACCGGGCAGGGCCGCGTCCAGCTCGGGAAAACCAGTCGGCACTCCCGGCACCACCAGCGCCGCCCGTTCGCCCCAACGCCAAATATCCGGCCGGCCTTGCAGCCAGGGGGGGGCGGCGCTTGTCACTCCAGCCCCTCGCCACCAACGCCGAGCCGCACCAGGCCGACGCCCCGCCCCTCGATGACCAGAGATTGGCGCCGCAGATCCACTGGGATGGGCGAAAAATCCGGGTTTTCCGGCCAGAGTTCCACCCAATGGGGGCGCCGGGGATCCCGGCGCAGCCGCTTGACTGTCACCTCGTCCTCCAGCCGCACCACCAGGATTTGGCCATCCGCGCCTTCCGGAGTCCGATGCACCGCCAGCAAATCGCCGTCCAGAAGGCCGGCGTCCCGCATACTCATCCCCCGCACCCGCAGTAAGTAATCGGCCCGGGGCCTGAACAGAGCGGGATCAATCCGGCAATGGTCCTCCAGATGCTCCTGGGCCAAAATTGGTTGACCCGCCGCCACCTGGCCCACCACTGGCAAGCCTTCCGTCGGCCCGTCCCCCCCCTCCAGCAGACGAATGCCCCGGGACGAGCCGCGCCGCAACTCGATCATCCCCTTGCGGGCCAAGGCGTTGAGATGGTCCTCGGCGGCGTTGGCGGAGCGAAAGCCCAGCGCCAGGGCGATTTCAGCGCGGGTGGGCGGGTAGCCAGTGGCCTGGATATGGTGGCGAATCAGGTCCAGGACTTCCTGTTGACGGGCGGTCAACTGCATGGCGTGGGTCTCCTCCCCAGGTCCGAATAACTGTGATTATATACAGCTATTGCGAGGGATCCAGCCCCTGCCCTACCCTGGGCGCCCATTTCCACGCCAGACACCGCCATGACTCCCGAGCAACGCCAAGCCCTGTTCGAGCGGTTGCGGGCCGCCAACCCCAATCCGGCTAGCGAACTGCGCCACGCCACGCCCTTTGAATTGCTGGTGGCGGTGATGCTCTCCGCCCAGGCCACCGACAAGGGCGTCAACAAGGCTACTGAGCGCCTGTTCCCGGTGGCCAACACGCCGGCCGGCCTCCTGGCCCTGGGTGAGGCGGGGCTCAAGGCCCATATCCAGACCATCGGCCTGTTCAACACCAAGGCACGCCATATCCTGGAAACCTGCCGCATCCTGCTGGAACGGCACGCCGGCCAGGTGCCCGCCGAGCGGGCGGCCCTGGAGGCCCTGCCCGGCGTGGGCCGCAAGACCGCCAACGTGGTACTCAACGTGGCCTTTGGCCAGCCGACTCTAGCGGTGGACACCCATATTTTTCGGGTCGCCAACCGAACTGGCCTGGCCCCGGGCCGCACGCCCCTAGCGGTGGAGCGGGAATTGTTACGCCAGGTTCCTGCGGAATTCCTCCAGCACGCCCACCACTGGCTGATCCTGCACGGCCGCTACCAATGCACCGCCCGGGCGCCCAAATGCGCCAGTTGCCCGGTGGCGGACCTGTGCCAGTACCCAAACCCAGGTCCCGCCGGAACCGCTGAGCTAAAATCCCCGCCATGACCCCCAGCCCCCCGGTACCGCCATGCTGACTTCCGACCGCACCCGGCTACGCCGTGTATTCTTGGATGCCTGGCGCAAGGCCCGCCAGGGACTGCCCCTGGAACCCCTGGAGCGCCTGGTGGCCCAGGTGATTGGGGAGCACCCGGAGTACCAGAGCCTGTTGGAACAGGGCGATGCCGGCCTGGATCAGGATTTCACCCCGGAGGGCGGACAAACCAACCCCTTCCTCCATCTGGGAATGCACATCAGTCTCCAGGAACAATTACTGGCGGATCGGCCGGACGGCATCCGCGATCTCTATCAGCAGTTGGCGCGCCGCCGGGGTGACGCCCACCAGGCAGAACATGAATTGATGGAATGTTTGGGGCTCGCCCTGTGGGAGGCCCAACGGGCCGGGCGTTTGCCCGACGAACAGGCGTACCTGAACTACGTCCGCGCCTTGCTCAAGGCCTGAGGCGGCATCCCGTCCCCTAGTGGGCAGCCGGAATCCTGTTAACCCCACGACTTCCCTACCCGGCACTCGCGTTACCCGCCGGTCTTCCTGGGCTTTGATCTGGTCGGAAATCTTCCCGCCTTCGGTGGCCCAGGATTGGCTGGCCGATTCCGTCAAGACCCGCGCCTCAGGCACTTCCGGCTCCAACTGAAGTCTCGATCTACCCCCATCCCCGGTCGAAAGGGCTCCGCGACAACGAGCATCCCCTTGCGCCGCACCGATCCCAGGTAGCGCCGTCAGGAACAATCGCACTGCTTGAGGTCGAGTCGCTGTCCTTCCCGACAGAATATTCGGGATCGGAACACCCCCCACCAGGAGGCACGATAAGCGCAACTCACCCGCAACACCCCCAACCCATACTTCAGGGATTGCCACCAACCGATAGTTGACGATTCCGGCAAGTAACGAGTCGGACAACCGACCTCGCCGATACGAAATCCAAAGAACCTTGCCTGCGCCAGTATTTCATTGTCGAACAGGAAACCCTCGGAATTTTCCTCCAACGGCAACGTCACCAAGAGCCGGCGGGAAAAGGCGCGAAATCCCGTATGGTATTCCGACAGGTCCGCCCCCAATAACAGGTTCTGGAACTTGGTCAGGCCGATATTGCTGAGATATTTATACAGGGGCATACCACCCGCGAGAGGGCTGCCGCCCAGCATTCTAGATCCCAACACCAGGTCATAATGGCCACTGGCGATCATGGAACCGAGGCTTGGTATTAGGTCCGGGAAGTGCTGCCGGTCCGGGTGGACCATCACCACGATATCGGCACCCCGTTGTAATGCCTGTTGGAAACAGGTTTTTTGATTGCCGCCATACCCCCGATTCGCTGCATGCACGAAGGTACGAATGCCCAATTGTCGAGCGAGCGCCACCGTGCCATCCTTAGAATGATCGTCTACCAATAGGACCTCATCCACCCAATCCCAGGGAATCTCCTGAAATGTCTGTCGTAAGGTCTGCTCTGCGTTGTAGGCAGGCATGACTACGACCAGTCGCTTACCCTCAATCATGGATCATGCCTCTCCCGTAAAGATCGCCCAGGTTCTCTGGGTCCAGGCAATGAGATAGATTGTTCATCCGGATTAGCTATCGAGTGCCGGACCCTTGGCTAGAGGTTGCACATCATGGACCAAAAGTCACATGCCGCATATTCAACCTGTCCTAGGATACGGCGATAGCGTCATTCGCTACATGAAAAAGTACCCATTCGCAAATAATACGGTTCCAAATGCAAGGAGCAAGAAGGTTGCCACCACCACCGCACGATCGACCGCTTCCACCCGTCCCAATGCCCCTAGCACCATGATGATGGGGAAAATAACCGAGTAATAACGAACGAAGCCTGCTGTCATTGACGTAATGGGGAGCAATACTGAAGCAAGCGTAAATATTCCATAAACCGTTCCAAGTTTTGAGAAGACTGGAACGGCCATTATCAGGCTGAACAGTATAACCGCCACCTCTAATAATGCGTTGACATTGACAATACCCGTCTTAAAGTCGCAATGATAAAGGTAACTCATTGAATTCCAAAGAACCGCCCAGGGTCCTCTTATTGCGTGTTGGAAACCAACGATCTGTGCCTTGTAAAGGGCAAAAAAATCGCCGCAATGCACCTGTAAAGAATACAAATGGCTAAGCAGGAGCGAAAAGGAAAGCAATAACAGGAAGAACTGGGGCCAATCTCCGCGTAACTGTCCAGCGAAGGGTCGCCACATCTGGGCGGAGAACAACCCGCGTAGGGCCCAACCGTGAGCGTACATCCAGCCGAGCACCAATATGGGAGGGGCGAGAATGCCTTGCATCCGGGTGACAGGTAGCAGCATGGCGAACAGAGTTGCCCAATACCAGCGCTCGCAGCGAATGGCGTAGAACAGGGCTACGAATAAAAATAGAAACATACTTTCAGTATATACTGCACAAAAAAACACACTCCCTGGAGCGATGGCCATATAAAAAACCGTCCGCCGGGCGGCCGAAGAGTCTTTCCACTCAAACAGTACCAGCTTGTACAACAAAATCAGCGCGCCCAGGAAAAGCAGGTTGCTGACAAATACACCGGCCGCCACTCGCTGCACCGGTGTCGTGGCACCGAACAGACTGACCAGCAGTGGGTATAACGGGAAAAAGCCCAGATTTCGCGGTGGTGCGGCGTTGCAAGAATAGCCCTGCTCGATGATTTGGAGATAAAAGGCGCTATCGAATCGCGCCATTACATCCAGAATGATGATGTTCGGCGCAGTATGCCAGGAGAATATCGGGTCAGCGTTTGAAGGGAGTGCGATCTCGGCAAGGTAAGCCAACGCAAAAATGCCGGCGCGGGTGAGAAGGAACACGAAAAGGACAAACCTTACCCCACTAAGCGAAAGCTCCTCAGATGCCTGAGAGAAAGGGGGCGAGACTTTATACATCATTAGCCACTTGGCGTCGAAACCCGGAAGCCGCAATTCCCGCGGGAATTACCGGAACCCAGTCACCAGGGAGGGCGTCTGTTTAATTCGGCCCGCGGGCTAAGCGTCAGCGCCCATCACCGGCCGAAAAGGATCCAATACTCACTATAGTTAAAAAGGAGCAAGGTGAGACCGATCAATAGGAGGGGAAGTGTGCGTACCCAAAATGTCTGATGTTGCATGGTGTCCTGTGAGCGACTAATGGGTGGCCGGAATCCGGATCACCGCCACCACCTCGTTACCCGGCTCCCGGAATTCCAACTCGTCGAAACTTATGCGGTGCGCCGCCAGAATGCCTCGACCCTGGGTATCGAATCCGGAGCGCGGGTCCGCCGCGCCCTGCCCTGCCCCGGGCCATCCCTCGCCCTGATTCCGGATATGGATGCGGATTTCGTCGGCGTCGCGCTCGTAGTTCACCTGCACGAACCGGTCCCGGTACTCCGGCAGCCTAAGGCGCCGGAATACCTCCTGGTCCATGCTGTTGGTTCCAAGAAAGCGGTTCCTGTCCCGATGGTCGATGGCCAGGTTGCCGTGCTCCACCGCGTTCACCAGCAATTCCGCCAGTCCCACCACCACGCGACCCGGATCCGGACAAGCACTGGCCAGGGTACGGGCCAATTCCCGGCCTTCCTCAGGGGTGCGAAACTGGAACTCGGCGCGGCGCACCAGGCCGAGCATGCGGCCGACCCGCTCAACCTGATCCTGGAGGCGCCGATAGCGGCGGCTATCCCGCACCCCGGCGGCAATCACCGAGCGCAGCATTTCCTTCTCGTAGGGCTTGGACAGGTAATGATAGGCACCGGATCGAATGCCCCGGTGCACATCCTGGGGGCAGTTCAGCGCGGTTTGCACCACCACCGGAATGGCCTGCATGACCGGATCGGTCTTGATCCGCCGCAAGACTTCCCAGCCATCCACCCGGGGCATCATGATGTCCAACAACACCAGATCGAAACCCTTGGGCTCCGCCGACAGTTGTTCCCAGGCTTCCTGCCCATCGCAGGCGGTATTCAACTGGTATTCGCCGCCCCGCAAATAGTTGTTGATCAACAGCCGATTGATGGGTTCGTCATCGACAACCAAAATCCGGGGTTTTGTCGCGCTCATGAAATTATCGACTCAGAAAAACTCAAGAGGTCGTTTAACGGCCGATCCCGTGACCAGCGAATAAAACCGGGGCCACAACTTCCCAGCCCCAGGGCGGGAGAAATTTTGCCCTCAAAGTTCCTAGAAAGCCAGCCCTAAATCAACCGCGAACCCCATCAAAAAACAGAAACAAGCGCCTTCGAAGGCAGAAATAATAACTTTCCTCCCAGTGAAGCCAATAATAGAATTAGGGTTTATATTTTGTCCTTAACAGCGACTAGCCCCTTTGTTCCAGGCCCGCGCCGGCCGCCACCTGGACCTGCTACGACGGCTTGCGCCGGTCACCCAACCGGCCAATGGAAACACCCTAAAGACCATTAAATCGTATTTTGCCGAAGCTCCGGGCCTCCCACCTGGGGCTCCCCCTCCCCAGGCGACACCCCTTCGGCAGGCGACGGACGGCCGGAAATGGTCTTTTACCGGGACCCTGGGGTCAGGACCGGCCCGCCGTGCCAGCGATTGGTCCAGCCCAATTGAGAGGTCTGTATGCAGGCCAGCTTTTATCTGGCGGACCCAGGGGACCGGCGCCGCCCTAGCCGATCTCGACCCGGTTGCGGCCCAGGTTCTTGGCCCGGTACATGGCCGCGTCGGCCCGCTGATACAGGGCCGAGACCGTCTCCTTGGCCTGCAATTGGGCCACCCCGAGACTCACGCCGATGCGCCGCTGGGGAGCTGCCGCCAGTACCAGATCCGCCACGTTGCGGCGGATGCGCTCCGCCAGCAGGGCGGCTCCTTCCTGCTCGGTCTGGCTCAATAGCACCAGAAACTCCTCGCCTCCGCACCGAAACAGCAGGTCGCTGCCGCGAATACAGTCCGCGACACAGTGCGCCACCGCTTGCAGACACTGGTCACCGGCCAGATGCCCAAAGGTGTCGTTGATCTGCTTGAAATGGTCCACGTCCAGCAGGATCACGCTGAGGGGACAGGCCTGACGATGGGCCAACTCCACTTCCCGAGCCAGCACCACGTCCATGGCCGAGCGATTGTTCACCTTGGTCAGGGGGTCAATGAGCGCCGACAGCACCGCGCTGCGGTACTGGAGCGCGTTACGCAAGGGATACAACAGGGCGGCCAGCAGGTCTTCGAGGGTACGGGCTTCCTTGTCGCTGAATTCGTAGGATCGGTAGAAGGCTATTTCCCCCAGACGTTCGCCCTGGATGCTTAGGCTGTAACCCAGATTGTGGCCCAGCAGACTACCGTCAATCAGTTCCACCGCCTGATCCTTGTGGGCGTACTGGCAACCGTCGAAATCCACCTGGGTCTGCAATTCCTTGAGAAACAGCTTGACCAGTTCCCCCACGTCCAGGGTGGTTTGCAACAGACCGGTGAGTTCCAGTACCCGGTAGTTGGGATCCAGGCTTCGCTCACCCTGGATTACCCGGGAGAAAGATAATGGATTGGAGATTTTGTCCGCCATGTGCCCGTATGCCGTCATCATGATGGTGCTGCCTTCCGCAAGATTGCCTTAATCGAGGGATAGCTAGAACCATGCCAAGGATTGATTATTTTCTAATGAATCGGTTAGCGGTGGATGAACGGAACTAACGGGACGGGATGCCAATCTTTTGGCGACCCCCGGAACGGGTTGGCCGCCCGGTCGGCAATGATTTTCCGCCACCGCCGCCGATTCCTCGACGGCGCTGGCACCCCGCTCATTGTCCGTCCAGCGCCTGCCCGGTCACACCCCGGCTATCCGGTCCCAGCAGGTAGAGGAAGGCGGGCACCGCCACCTCGGGCAGGGGCCATTGATCGGGATCCATGCCGGGATAGGTCCGCGCCCGCAGGTCGGTGCGCAGGGCGCCCGGGTCCAGGCTGTTGACGCGGATGGCGCTGGTGTCCCGCAGTTCCTCGGCCAGAATCTGGCTCAGCCCCTCCAGCCCAAATTTGGACACCCCATAGGCGCCCCAATAGGCCTTGCCGCAGCGTCCCACCCGGTCGCTGGTGAAAATCACCGAGGCGTCTGGCGCCTGGCGCAACAGCGGCAGGCAGGCCTGGGTGAGCAAGAAGGGCGCGGTGAGATTGACCTTAAGCACCTGTTGCCAGGATTCCGGCTCCAGGTCATCGATGCGACTCAGATAGGGCAACAGGGCCGCGTTGTGCACCAGCCCGTCCAGACGGCCCAAATTCAGCGCCAGGGTATCCGCCAGGTCGCCGAAGTTGGGGGCCTCGGCTGTCAGCAGGTCCATGACGAACAGGGCCGGCTGGGCGCCGCCCGCCGCCTCGATCTCGTCATAGACCTTCTCCAGGGTGCGTTGCACCGGACCCAGCAGCACCAGGGTGGCGCCGTGGGCCGCGCAGGCCAGGGCCAAGGAACGGCCCAAGCCAGTTCCCGCGCCGGTCACCAAAATGACCCGCCCCGCTAGCAGTCCTGGGGACGCCTGGTAGTCTTTCGGATGAAAAGGCATTTCGACCATGGTGATACCTCGATTCGCGATGGCGCGCCTCAGGTGGCTAACCGGATCATCAACGGGGACGCCGACCCCCGCCGCTCCGCGTAAAATAACCCCATTGTCCACAAAGCAGGATTCAATCCATGTCCCTGGTGATTTATCACAATCCCCGCTGCAGCAAGTCCCGGGAAACCCTGGCGCTGGTCCAGTCCAAGGGCCTGGAACCCCAGGTGATTCCCTACCTGGACCAACCACCGGATGCCGCGACCCTGGATCATCTGCTCACTCTACTGAGTATGGAACCCCGGCAACTGATGCGGGTCAAGGAACCCGAGTACCGGGAACTGGGCCTCGCCGATCCCACCCTGACTCGTGCGCAACTGATCGCCGCCATGGTCGCCCATCCCAGGTTGATCGAGCGCCCCATCCTGGTCAAGGATAATAGCCGGGCGGCCCTGGGCCGGCCCCCGCAACAGGTCTTGGAGATCCTCTGAATGTCCCACATCCTGGTTCTCTATTACAGCCGCCACGGCGCCACCGCCGAGATGGCCCGTCTGATCGCCCGGGGCGTCGAGGAAGGCGGCCTGGAGGCGCGGGTACGCACCGTGCCGGCGGTGTCGCCGGTGTGTGAGGCGGTGGCGGATAGCATTCCCGCCAGCGGCCCCCCCTACGCCAGCCCGGAGGATCTGCGGGAATGTGCAGGTCTGGCCCTGGGCAGTCCTACCCGGTTCGGTAACATGGCCGCGCCCCTGAAATATTTCCTGGACCAGACCGGCGACCTCTGGCTGGCCGGTGCCCTGATCGGTAAGCCGGCGGCGGTGTTTACCTCCACCTCCAGCCTGCACGGTGGTCAGGAAGCGACCCTCCTCAGCATGTTGTTGCCCCTACTGCACCAAGGCATGCTCCTGCTGGGGCTTCCCTATAGCGAGACCGACCTGCTCTCCACCCGCAGTGGTGGCACCCCCTATGGCGCCAGTCACCTAGCGGGCACCGACAGCCGCCTGCCGATCACCGAGGAAGAGCGGCGTCTGTGCATGGCCCTGGGCCGCCGCCTGGCTCAGACCGCCGTCGCCCTGGCCGCCCCACCACGCTGATGAACTCCAACCTCCCCGGTTGCCTAGCGCCCGGCGGCTGCGCGGTTCTGCGGGAAGCCCAGCCCCCCCTGGCCGCCGCCGGCCAGGTGCGCAGTCGGATTCGGGACACTGGGGCATGAACCCGGCCGGCCAATTACCCCTGGACCTGCGGCTGGCCAGGGAACCCCGGCTGCGGGACTTCATCCCCGGCGCCAACGCGGAGGCCCTGGCGGCGGTGGCCGCCACCGCCGCCGGCCAGGGGGACCCCTATCTGTACCTATGGGGGGAGGCGGGCAGTGGCCGCACCCATTTGCTGCTGGGCGCCTGCCGGGAAGTGGAGGAACAGGGCGGCCAAGCCCTGTATTTGAACTTAGGGGACGCGGCCCGGCTGGATACTCAGTTGGTCCAGGACCTAGAGCAACTGGACCTGGTGGCCCTGGACGAAATCCAGGCCATCGCCGACCAGCGCCCCTGGCTGATCGCCCTATTCGACCTATTCAACCGGCTGCGGACCAGCGGCGCCCGCCTGCTGGTGGCGGCGGACCAACCCACCGGCCAACTCCAGTTGGCCCTGCCGGACCTGGGTTCGCGGCTGGCCTGGGGCCCCGCCTACCGGCTGCGGCCCCTGGACGACGCCGGCCGCCTGGAATTGCTGCTGATCGCCGCCCGGGCCCGGGGCATGCGCCTGACCCCGGACGTGGCCCGTTACATCCTGGTGCGCAGCCCCCGGGACACCCGCTCCCTGGAACAACTCCTGGACCGGCTGGACCTGGTGACCCTGACCGAGCAACGGGCCCCCACCCTGCCCCTGGTGCGGGCCTTGCTGGACGCCGAGCAATCCTGGCCGGAACCCGCCCCAGGCCCTGAGTTATAATGCGGCCCCTTCCGAACACGACCCCTTTTCTGGAGTTCACCCCCATGTCAGACGTCAAGAAAGTGGTGCTCGCCTATTCCGGCGGGCTGGACACCTCGGTCATCCTCAAATGGCTGCAAGAAACCCATGGCTGCGAGGTAGTGACCTTCACCGCCGACATCGGCCAGGGCGAGGAAGTGGCGCCGGCGCGGGCCAAGGCCGAGGCCATGGGGGTCAAGGAAATCCACATCGAGGATCTGCGGGAGGAGTTCGTTGCTGAATACGTGTTCCCCATGTTCCGGGCCAACGCGATTTACGAAGGGGAATATCTGCTCGGCACCTCCATCGCCCGGCCCCTGATCGCCAAGCGCATGGTGGAAATCGCCATGGCCAGCGGCGCCGACGCCGTATCCCACGGCGCTACCGGCAAGGGCAACGATCAGGTGCGCTTCGAGCTGACCGCCTATGCCCTCAAGCCGGACATCCGGGTCATCGCCCCCTGGCGGGAGTGGGATCTGCTGTCCCGGGAAAAACTCATGGCCTACGCCGAATCCCGGGGCATTCCGGTGGAAATGAAGCGGAACGGCAAGAAGTCCCCCTACTCCATGGACGCCAACCTGCTGCATATTTCCTACGAAGGCTACGACCTGGAAGATCCCTGGGTAGAACCGGGCCCGGACATGTGGCGCTGGACCCGCTCGCCGGAACAGGCGCCGGACTTACCCCGCTACCTGGAGATCGGCTTCGAGAACGGCGATCCGGTGTCCCTGGACGGCGAGCGCCTGAGTCCCGCGACCCTGCTGGAACGGCTCAACCAGGTTGGCGGCGAAAACGGCATCGGCCGGGCCGACATCGTGGAAAACCGCTACGTGGGCATGAAGTCCCGGGGCTGCTACGAGACCCCCGGCGGCACCATCCTACTCAAGGCGCACCGGGCCATGGAATCCCTGACCCTGGACCGGGAGGCAGCCCACCTCAAGGACAGTCTCATGCCCCGCTACGCGGAACTGGTCTACAACGGCTACTGGTTCAGCCCGGAGCGGTACATGCTGCAAGCCGCCATCGACCAAACCCAGGCGGTGGTGAACGGCCAGGTCCGCCTCAAGCTGTACAAGGGCGGCATCCTGGTGGTGGGCCGTCAGTCCGCCAGCAACAGCCTATTCGACGCCAATATCGCCACCTTCGAGGAAGACGCCGGCGCCTATCAGCAAAGTGACGCCACTGGCTTCATCAAGTTGAACGCCCTGCGTCTGCGGGTCGCCGCCGCCCGCGCCCAGAAGAGCTAAACCGGGCGCTGCGGCATGGGACTTGGCCGGCTGGCCCCCATGCCGCCGCTCTCCAATACCTGCAACTCTAGACCGCCGCACGGTTGATGAGCGCCGGCCATGCGCCGGCGCCGCGCCGGGCTCTAACCGCGTCCCGCCCCATGGATTACCCGGCGTGCTGCCGGTCCTGCCCGCTCTAGGCACCTGCTAGCTCAGCCCCGAACCAATCGCGCCAGCGGCGATGGCTCCTGACCCGGGCGCCTGGCATCCAGGAAGATGCCGTCACGACCTCAGATTGTTGGGCCTCCCCTGACAGATAAACCCGACGTAGAATAGGCCCATGTCTCGACCCTTAGAAGTCATGAAAGCCCGCCTAGCCGGGTGTCTGCTACCCGATCAGTGGGTCGCGGAAGTCGCGCAACCCCATATACAAAGACTTATTTTCCTTCGCGCCTTTCTTATTCTCTCCCCGCTATTGGCCACAGTGATTGGACTCTATCGATGGCAACAGCACTGGCTGTTGGGAACGATCGATTTCAGTTATTCCCTGGCCTGCGTCGGCCTGTTTCACCAGTTACGCAAGCATCCCCTCAAGATCGAATGGGTGGTCAACGGGACCCTGGCCATCGGCTATGGCTTATGCACCGCCATGTATTTGCTGGCGCCCTATAACAAGATGCGGCTATCCTTGTTTTTCTTGCTATCTGCCGCCGCCTTTTTTTTAAAGGGGCGGCGGATCGGCCTAGCCTGGCTGGTTGGGATACTAACCACCATTGTCTTGGTACACCTTGCCAATGGGGCCCTCACAGACTATCCCAGCTTCGATATCGTCATCTCCTGCCTGTGCCTGGTGGGCCTATTCGTCATCCTGGAAAATTACGAGATCATTCATAACGAACAATGGACAGGAACCAAGGCTTACTTACTGCAGAGACAACTTGACGAGCGTTGGCGTCTGGCTTTGGAAAGCGCCGGCGACGCAGTTTGGGAATGGGACATACCGAGCGGTAATATCCTGTTTTCCAAAGGTTTCTCGGCCATGCTCGGGTATGGAGAAGGGGAACTCGGCCATCAAATTGACGATTTGACCCGGCTCTTGCACCCCCATGATGTGGAGAGATCCCAGGCCCTGCTGAACGCCTTTCTCTCTGGCCAAGGTCCGGACCTCTATGATGACGAATTCCGGGTGCGCCGCCGGGACGGTACCTACACCTGGATCCTGCGGCGCGGCCGCATCATTCAGTTTACCCCAGACGGCAAGCCACAGCGCATGATCGGTACCCATGTGGATATCACCGAACGGAAACAAATGGAAGCGTCCCTCAAGGAAAGCGAGAAGCGGCTACAACTTGCCATGGATGCCGCACGTATGGGTGCCTGGGAATTTGAGATTTCCACCAATAGGTTGTATTGGTCCCCGGAGGTTTTTCGCCTATTTGGTCTCTCGCCCCAAGTACCGAGCATGGAGACCTTTTGGAGTCTGATACATCCGGACGACGCACACCAGGTTCGAGCAGCGATGGATCGGGCAATGAATGAACGGGCCCCCTTCGTGACGGAATTCCGCATCCCCAGACCGGACAAGCTGTTATGGGCGGAGGACCGGGGCGAGGTTCAGTACGACCTAGCCGGCAACCCGGTGCGGGTGATCGGCACCGTCCAGGAAATCACCCGGCGCAAGCTGGCGGAGCAGGAAATCCTGCGGTCCCGGCAGGCCTTGGCGGATGAGCGCCGGCTGTTCCAAACCATCCTGGACAACGCGCCCATGGGCGTCTGGATGCTTGGAACGGACCACCGGCTGCGTTTCGTCAATCGCAGTTTCTGCCAAACCACCGGCATTGACGAGCAAGCCTTCCTATCCGCCGAACCCTATACCAAGGCCCTGCCCCTATCGATCACCGCTAGCTTCCAGAAAGCGGACCAGGAGTGCCTCGGCCAGGAATCGCCCCACGTCTCCTTGAAATGGCTGCCCTTCGGGGATGGGCGGGAGCACTTGCTGGAAATCACCCGGATTCGGTTGGCGGACCAGGCGGGGGAAATTAAGGGCCTCATGGCCTTCGCGGCGGATGTCACCCAACGCATGGAACATCAAAAGCAATTGGAGCACATCGCTCATTATGATGCCCTGACCGGAGCGCCCAATCGCCTGCTATTGGCGGACCGCCTGACCCAAGCGCTGGCCCGGACGCAACGGGAAAAGAACCTGATGGCGCTATGCTATCTCGATCTGGATGGATTCAAAGGCATCAATGATTCCTTCGGCCATGAAACCGGCGATCGCATCCTGGTGGAAATCACCCATCGTATCCGGGCTAGCGTGCGGCAAGACGATACCCTGGCCCGCATTGGCGGTGATGAATTTGTGGTGTTATTGGTGGGTCTACAGGCCCCCGAGGAATGCCCAGTCAGTTTGAATCGACTCCTGGAAGCGATCAATGCCCCCATCCGGGCTGGCACCGCGCTAGTCAACCTGAGTTGCAGTATCGGCGTAGCCCTGTACCCAGCCGATGATGAGCAAGACGCGGAAACCCTACTGCGGCACGCGGACCAGGCCATGTACCTGGCCAAGCAATCCGGTAAGAACCGTTATCACCTGTTCGACCCCGCCAGCGATCACCGCGCCCGCTCCCACCACGCCCTGCTGCAACAAATCCGCTGCGGTCTCAAGCGGGGCGAATTCGAACTCTATTACCAGCCCAAGGTGGAGGTTGGCAGCGGCCGCCTGATGGGGGTCGAGGCCTTATTGCGGTGGAACCACCCACAACGGGGCCTGCTGGCGCCGGATGAGTTCCTGCGCGCCATCGAGAATAGCGACCTGGAGCTGGAACTGGGCGAATGGGTATTGGACACGGCGATCCGTCAATTGAACCACTGGCGTGCGGTGGGTCTGAACCTGGAAGTCAGCGTCAATGTATCCGCCTACCATCTCCAATCCCCCAGGTTCGTGGAAAAACTGCGCGGGCGCATTGCTAGCCATGCCCCGCCGGGAGGACCGGGGCGGCTGCAAATCGAAGTCTTGGAAACCGCCGCCCTAGAGGACATCGCCGGCATCAGCTCCATCATCAAGCAATGCAAGGAATTCGGGCTGGGATTCGCCCTGGATGATTTTGGCACCGGCTATTCGTCCCTCAGCTATCTAAGCAAATTCGACGTGGACGTGCTCAAGATCGACCAATCCTTCATCCGGGACATGGCGGAAGATCAGGGCGACCATGCCATCGTGCAGGGTATCGTCGCCCTGGCCAAGGCATTCGACCTGGGCACGGTGGCGGAAGGAGTGGAAACCGATGTCCACTACCAGACCCTGTTGCATATGGGCTGCGAATGGGTCCAGGGCTATGGTATCGCCCGGCCCATGCCCGTTGCCGACTTGATTCAATGGAGCGCGACACGGCTCAACGCTTGAGCTACCCAATCCGGCGTTTTGGACCGGACCCGCCAGTTCATCTCATCGGCAGGGGCGCCACCTGGAGGCCAACCCCCGGTTATTGACGCAAGTCATGGGGGCCTAGCTGCGGGCGAACTATATTTCAGATGTTAATGAAATACTTAATCGCTAGCCTGCTGGGAAAGCGCCTGCCTAGGATTCCAGATTGGCCCGGTCCCAGCGTTTTTGGCAGGGTTGCATACCCTTGAGGGAGGTTTTGATGTCTCCGATCAGCAACGACCACGAGCTACGCCTAGCCCTAGACGCCCTGTCGGCGGATCAGCAGCGGGTTCTTGGCGCCCGGTTCGTCCATAACGTGATGAATCTCTGTGGCGACAGCCGGGTACTCTTGGCGGTGACCACCGGCATGAATCCGGCGGCCTCGGCGGCCGAATGCGAGGAAGCTTTCCGGGCCGCCCGCACCTTCGCGGTCACGTCCTACACGGAGTGCGGCAAGGACACGGACTGGCTGGCCCAAGCCGCCCATTTCGTGGGTGCCGCCGCCGCCGCGAGCCTCACCCCGCCGGATGCGGCGGGCACCGGCAATGCCTGGAAGGCGGCCTTGCAGGCGCGCATGGCCCGCAACTGTGTCATGATCGCCCAGGACGACGGCGCGGACCACGAGGAAGCCCACCGGCAATACCAAATCGCCAACGACTATCTCGCGGGTAGCCTCTAACCGGCGGAATTCCTGGAGTTTTCTGCCCCTGAACGCGTATCTTGACCAGGCCGGGGCGGGTTGAGTTTTCCTCCACCCGCCCCATCTCAGGGCTGCCATCTTGGTCAAGGAACAACGCCCATGAATCGACACACCCGGATCCAACAGGCCCTGGCCAGCGCCCTCGCCCCCCTGCACCTAGAGGTGGTGGACGAGAGCCATATGCACAGCGTCCCCCCTGGGGCCGAGTCCCATTTCAAGGTGACCTTGGTCAGCGACCAGTTCGACGCCCAGGGATTGGTCGCCCGTCACAAAACCGTCAATCGCTGCTTGCATGACGAATTTCAGACCGGCCTGCACGCCTTGGCGCTGCATACCTGGACCCCGGAAGAATGGTTCGCTCGCGGCGGCAGGGTGCCAGACTCGCCGCCCTGTCTTGGTGGGTCAAAAAAAGACTAAATCCGCCCCCTTGGCCATGGGGGTTGTTCTGCGGCCAACCAATAGCATTATTTATTTATAGATACTTTTAGACCTTTTAAGGTCCATCAACCGCTGGGCCTACCCCATTGGCCCATTTGATGCATCCTTGCCAACGAGAGCGTCGAATACAGAACCACTTGGGCAAGGACCCGTACTCAAATGATGTCCAGATTATCAAGAATGGTCTGGGAAAATCCCCAACCTCGCCAGCCATCCTGGTGCCAACAAGCGATGGAAGTGCTGAACCGCCAGCTCCTCAAGGTGCAAAATCGCCTGTTCTTCGGCACCCTCGGCGTCAGCCAAAATAATCGCCACCTGGGTTTCTTGCCTGCGTACTGGGACACCCGCACCGCCACCGCCTGCCTATCCCGCTTCGCCAACGGTGAACCGGCGCCGATTCACATCTTGGACGGTTTACCCGGCGACTGGGTGCAGGAACGGGATGCCAACGGCCGGGTCATGTGCGCCCGACCGGGCGTGATCGCCGGATTTATCCGCGACGACCGCTTCTACACCCGGGAAGAAGCCGCCAAAGCCCTATGAAGGTTTTGGCCGATTCAAGACAAAAAAATTTCCGGTCCTGGCCCCATAGGCGGCTTGACCCTGACAGACTGATATTGACAATAGCGGCGGACTAGACACTATAGGAGCCTCTACCGGTTAGCGCCATCCCGGGGCCAGGCCGCCGTATGAGGAGAAAAAAATGGGAGTCTGTCGGCAAATCCAACAATATTCCAGCCATCATGAATGGGTGGGTAATCTGTTCTCCCTGCTGGCTGTGGGCCTGATTTTCGGCACCGTCGGGCTCAGCCTCCAGTTTTACGCGGACATCGCCGTTTGGCTGGACCAAAACCTGGTGTTTCACGGCGTACTGCTGGCGGGCGCCCTGGTCCTGGACCTGGTACTCATCATGGCCTGCCTGGCCATCGGATCGTCCCGCGCCGATGAAGAGGACAAGCCCTGCTTCGCCACCTTTCAGGGCCGGCGCGCCGGCGGCAGTCCTTTCGCCGTATTCAGCGCCTGGCTCCAGCACATGGAAAACGTCGGCAAAAAACATCGCTAGGACGCTGGCGCGGCGCCTGATCCAGTTGCCGCCGGCAGCCAATCCCCCTAGTCTGTGGGGCTTGATCCCCCTACCGCGAGTATCGCCGTGCGCCTGAAAAACCTACTGATCCTCGTCACCCTGCCCTGGCTGGCCGGTTGCGCCGGCAACCTCACGGAACGCCTGGCGGATCGACTGTCTGGCGCCATGCTGGATCAGACCGACCCGGAAATCGTTCGCTCCGGCGCCCCGGCCTATTTGCTGTTGCTGGACGCCCTGATCGCCGACGACCCGGCCAATCCGGCGCTGCTGCTGGCCGGAGCCAATCTCTATGGCTCCTACGCCACCGGCCTGGTGAGCGACCTGGCCCGGCAAAAGACCCTCACCGCGAGCGCCCTGGAGTACGCCCGCCGGGGCCTGTGCGAACGCCGCAAGGACCTGTGCGAAGCCTTAGACAAGCCGCTCAAGGAATTCGCGCCCCTGGTGGAGCAAACCTCGGCTGGCGACCTGGACGTTCTGTACGGATACGCGGCGACCCGGTTGGGCTGGATCCAGGTGCGCGCCGATGACTGGAAGGCAGTGGCGGACCTGCCCCGGGTAGAACTCCTGTTCCAACGGGTGTTGGCTCTGGACCCCGCTTACGAGCGGGGACGTGCGCAACTCTACCTGGGCGCCCTCAACTCCCTGCGTCCGGCCGCCCTGGGCGGTAAGCCGGAAGCGGCCAAGGACTAC
The DNA here is from genome assembly GCA_964538875.1 of uncultured Chromatiaceae bacterium. Classification (GTDB taxonomy): domain Bacteria; phylum Pseudomonadota; class Gammaproteobacteria; order Chromatiales; family Chromatiaceae; genus CAZIHO01. Next base: position 10,534 of record CAZIHO010000009.1, on the reverse strand, counting down.
TTTGAAGCGGCGATTCGCTATTCCGAAGGTCAGGACTTGATCGCCAAGGTGGAATACGCCCGCCGCTATGCCCGCTTAGTTTATGATCGGGACCTTCACGACCGGTTGCTGGGTGAGGTGGTGGCGGCAAATCCCCGTTATCCGGGGCGCACCCTATCTAACCTGCTGGCCCAGCGCCAGGCCCAGGAGCTTTTAAAAGACCGCTACTTCTGACGGGGGTCCCATGCGTTTCCTTCTTGCCCTATTACTCGCCCTCGGTTGGCTGACCCAGGCCGCCGCCGGCACCACCCTGAAAATCGCCACGGTATCCCCCGAGGGAACCAGTTGGATGACCAGTATGCGGGCAGCGGCCGATGAGATCGCCAAGCGCACCGAGCAACGGGTGGAACTGCGCTTCTACCCCGGCGGCGTCATGGGCAATGACAAGGCGGTACTGCGCAAGATCCGGGCCGGCCAGTTGCACGGCGGCGCCGTCATCAGCGGCGCCCTGGCGGAACTGCTCCCGGACATCCACATCTACGCGGTGCCCTTCCTGTTCCGGGGTCCGGAGGAGGTGGCCCCGGTGCGCAAGGAACTGGATCCGGTACTCATCAAGCGCCTGCAAGGCGTGGGGCTGATTAGCTACGGATTCGCCGAAGGCGGCTTCTCCTACTTGATGTCCAAGCAGCCAGTACGCACCCTGGCGGACATGCAGGCGCGCAAGGTGTGGGCGCCGGAAGGGGACAAGATCAGTGAAACTGCCTTCGCGGCCCTCAAGATCTCCCCCATTTCCCTGCCTCTCACCGACGTACTCACCGGCCTCCAATCCAGCCTGGTCGACACGGTGGGTGCCTCGCCCATGGCCGCCATCGCGCTCCAATGGCATACCCAGGTCAGTTTCTTGACCGAAGTGCCCCTGACCTATGTGTACGGCACCCTGGTCATTGCCGAGACGGCCCTCAAGGGCGTGTCCGCTGCCGACCAGGCGACCCTCAAGGAAGTGCTGACCGAAACCTTCGTCCAGCTGGATAACCGCAACCGGAGCGAAGACCGGGAAGCCATGGGCGCCCTCAAGGCCCAGGGAATTGAGTTCGTCATGCCTGCCAAGGCGGACCGCACCCAATGGGAAACCCAGGTGGCGGACGCCATCAGCAAGCTGGCGGAAGGGGGCTTTTTCACCAAGGGCCTGCTGCCCCGGGTCCAGGAGATCCTGCGCGCCCGGCGCGGCGGCAGCTAGGTGCGGACCGCCCGGCTCGACCGGCTCCTCCAGCGGTTGCACCGCCTGGAGGACCGGGTGCTGGCGCTGCTGCTGGCCGGCATGGTGATCCTGGCGGCGGCCCAGATCTTGACCCGCAATCTGTTCGGCACCGGCCTTGGCTGGGGTGAGCCCCTGCTGCGGCTATTGGTGCTGTGGCTGGCGCTGATGGGCGCCATGGCCGCCACCCGGGACCGGCGCCACATCCGCATCGACGCCCTGCTCCATTTTCTGCCGCCCCGGCTATCCACCTGGGCGACCCGGTTCACCGACCTTTTCAGCGCGATCATCTGCGGCCTAGTGGCCTGGCACGGCGGCCGTCTGGTACTAGTGGAATGGGCCGACGGCGGAATTCTGTTCGCTGGCATCCCCACCTGGGTGGGACAAGTCATCATCCCGTTCGGCTTCGGCCTCATGGCGGTTCGTTTCGCCCTGCAAGCTCTGGCACCACCGCGGAGCGACACCCCATGATGGCGCTGCTTGGCCTGGGCCTGGTGCTACTGGCATTGTTGGGCACGCCCCTGTTCGTCATCATCGGTGCCTGTGCCCTGTGGGGCTTCACCTACGGCGAAATCGATCTATCGGTGGTGGCCATCGAGCTATTCCGCATCGCTGACATGCCGGTGCTGCTCGCCATTCCCTTTTTCACCTTCGCTGGCTACCTGGTCAGCGCCAGCCAGGCTCCCCAGCGCCTGGTGCGGGTCACCCGCGCCTGGCTCGGCTGGCTGCCGGGCGGCGTGCCGCTGGTAGCCCTGGTCGCCTGCGCCCTATTCACCGCTTTTACCGGTGCGTCTGGCGTCACCATCGTCGCCCTGGGGCCCCTGCTCCTGCCGCTTCTGATGCAATCCGGCTACGACGAGCGCTTCAGCTTAGGCCTGGTCACCACCGCCGGAAGCCTGGGGTTGTTGTTCGCGCCGGCCCTACCCCTGATCCTGTACGCGGTCATCGCCCAACAACTGGGCATCGGCCCCACCTTTACCCTGGAGCAAATGTTTCTTGCCGGGCTCCTGCCCGGGCTGTTCATGCTGGCCCTATTGACCGGATGGGGCCTCTGGAACGGCCGGGGCTTGCCCTTGACACCCTTTGATGGCGCCGAAGCCCTGGCCGCGCTCAAGGACGCTGTCTGGGAACTCCCCCTGCCCATCCTGGTACTGGGCGGCGTCTATAGCGGCTATTTCGCGGTATCCGAAGCGGCGGCGGTCACCGCCTTTTATCTCCTGGTGGTGGAAGTCCTGATTCGCCGCGAGGTGACCCTGGCGGACCTTCCCCAGGTCGCCAGGGAGTCCATGCTGGTGGTCGGCGGAATCCTCATCATCCTCGGCATGTCCCTGGCGTCCACCAACTACCTGATCGATGCCCAGGTACCGGCGCGCCTATTCGAGATCATCCAATCCTTCGTCGGCGGACGCCTGGAATTTTTACTGGCCCTCAACCTCCTGTTGTTGGTGCTGGGCATGATGCTGGAAATCTTCTCCGCCCTGGTGCTCATGGTGCCCCTGCTGCTGCCGGTGGCCCTAGGTTATGACATCCACCCCCTCCATCTGGGCATCATTTTCCTGGCCAACATGCAGATCGGCTACCTCACCCCGCCGGTGGGCATGAATCTATTCATCGCCAGCTACCGGTTTCAACGGCCCATGCTAGACCTGTTCCGCGCCACCCTGCCCTGGCTGGTGCTGCTGCTCCTGGCCCTGGCCGTCATCACCTACTGGCCGGCCCTGTCGCTCTGGCTGCCGGGGGTCCCATCCTCCTAAACTCTGGCCCTGGCTAGGTTGCAATCCCCGGTCGCGCCCCCAGTTATTGTTGACCATTTTACTGAGGATAATGCCATGGCACGCTGGGTTGAAGGACTGCTGCGGGAAAGGATCGACTGGACAGACCGGCTCCATTCCCTGCGGTTCGAAGCGGATCTACCGGAATTCACCGCCGGACAGTTCATCCAGCTCGCCCTGGACCTGGACGGCCAGCGCATCGCCCGCCCCTACTCCCTGGTCAACCCCCCCGGCACGACCCAGCTTGAGGTGTATCTCGGCCAAGTACCGAACGGCCCCCTAAGCCCCCACCTGGCCAAGCTAGAACCCGGCGACCGGCTCTGGGTATCCGCCCAGGCCCACGGCTTTTTCACGCTAGGCGACATTCCTGCCAGCCGGGACCTCTGGATGCTCGCCACCGGCACCGGCATCGGCCCCTTTCTCTCCATGCTGGCCACCGAACAACCCTGGCAACGCTACCAGAATATTCGCCTGGTCCAGGGCGCCCGCTATGCCCAGGACCTCGCCTACCCGGACCTGATTCGGGGCATGCAGGATCGCCACCCGCACCAATTCCGCTACCTGCCCACCACCAGTGGCAACCCGGACCCGGCCCGTCCGAGCGGTCGTATTCCCGCCCTGCTGGCGGACGGACGCCTAGAACAACTGGCGGAACTCGACATCAACCCCACGGATTCCCACGTCATGATGTGCGGCCACGCGGGGATGATCGAGGAAGTCAGCAATCTGCTCATTGCCCGGGGAATGAAACGCCACCGCCGCATCGACCCCGGCCAGTTCAGTAGTGAGAAATATCACTGAGCCACCAACGGCCAGACCACCCAGATCCGGAAAAAATGCCCAAGGGGGTTCATCCCAGGCCGACCCTGTAGTAGCATTATCGTTTCGCCGGGCTGGTGTCATTCAAACCCATCCGCCCGGCCCTTCCGGTCAACCATCAGCGCCCTTAGCTCAGTCGGTAGAGCATCTGACTTTTAATTAGGTGGTCATGGGTTCGAGTCCCGTAGGGCGCACCAATAAATCAAGGGTCTAGCGAAAAATCGCTAGGCCCTTTTGTTGTCCATGATTGGTAGCACTTCTGGTAGCCGGCAAACTTGCAGCGGGTACCAGCCGGTCGCCCAGATCGGAACATCGCCCCAGGCAGGTCAGCGCTGGGCCGGGTCTTTAAATTTTCGCGACTGTCGCGCCGCTGCACGCCATCGATGGCAAACCTCTGGCGGCCGTTCAGGTCTTGCCGGTTGCAAAAGAGGGGGAGCCGGGCGGCAATCTGCTCAGGCAGGCGTGGCGGGGCTGGCCGACGGGCCGGCTTCCTCTGAGGCGGGTTCCCCGGCGGGCAACCATTTCAACAAGGTCTGGAAAAGTTGGTCGGGATCCACCGGCTTGGCGATGTGGTCGTTCATCTGGGCATCGAGACAGAGTTGCCGATCCTCATCGAAGGCGTTGGCGGTCATAGCGAGGATGGGGGTGGCCTGGTTTCGCCCAGCGGCACGAATCATCTGGGTGGCGTCGATGCCGTTGCGATGGGGCATTTGCAGGTCCATCAAAATCAGCGCGTAGGGGTGTTGGGCGGCCAGTTCCACCGCCTGGACGCCATCCGCCGCCAGGTCCACGGTCAGACCGGCACCCTCCAGCAGGCCACGGGATACGTCTTGGTTGATCGGTTCATCCTCGGCTAACAGGATCCGGACGCCCTGATGCCGGGCCTTGACGCACGCCTCCGCATCCAGCGCCGGGATGGCGGGTTCGGACTCGGTGGCTGGCGCCTGGTCCTTGGTCAAGCGGGTGGTGAACCAGAAGGTGCTGCCCTGGCCTAGGGTGCTGTCCACGCCGATCTCGCCGCCCATCATCTGCACCAGCCGTTTGCTGATGGCCAGTCCCAAGCCGGTGCCGCCATAACGCCGGGTCATGGAGGTTTCGGCTTGCTCAAAGGCGGTAAACAAGCGGGCCTGGTGCTCCAATGCGATGCCGATGCCGGTGTCCCGGACCACCCAGTGCAGCATGATGTGGTGGTCGGTCTGTTCGAGAATGCGGGCGCCCAGGGTGATGGAGCCCTGTTCGGTAAACTTGAGGGCATTGCTGGCCAGATTCAGCAGGATCTGGCCGAGTCGCAGAGGGTCCCCGAGCAGCGCCTGGCGGGGCAGGCCCCGTTCCAGTTCCACCCGGATCTTGATGCCCTGCTCGACCGCCTTGTGGCCGATCAGACTCATGAGATTTTCCAGCACGGTGCCAATCCGGAAGCTGACCTGTTCCAGGGTGAGGCGGTCCGCCTCGATCTTGGATAGGTCCAGAATATCGCTGAGCAGACGCAGCAGGTGCCTGGAAGCCTGGTCCACCTTGCTCAATTGGTCCCGCAGGATGGGGTCCTCGACCCGGCGCAAGGCCAGGCCGGTCATGCCGATGATGGCGTTCATCGGGGTGCGCAACTCATGGCTCATATTGGCCAGGAACACGCTCTTGGCCCGGCTGGCGGCCTCCGCCTGCTCCCGGGCGCGCTTCAGCTCGTCGATGTCGAAGGCCATCACAAAGAAGCCCTGGACCTGGTCGCCATCCCCGTCCGGTACATAGTGAATTTGGGCATAGCGGGAAACTTGCGGATTGTCTGGCCGTGGGAAGGCGCGCTCGAATACCTGCCGCTCGCCCCGCAGCGCCCCCTCGATCAGGGAACGGCTGGCGGCCAGGCCCTCCTCGCCGAACACTTCCGCAAAGGTCCGGCCTTCGATTTGTTCCGGTGAAAGGCCCAGCCATTCCCGGTAGGCGGGATTGGCAAAGCGGTTAATCTGCATACGGTCCCAGTAGCCCACCACGCCTGGGATACCGTTGAGAATGACTTGGAGATGGCGCTCCCTGGCAGCCAGCATTGCGGTTCGTTCGGCGACCTGTTGTTCCAGATTGCGCCGGTTGTTGTCCAACTCCGCCTCGACCTGCTTGCGGGCCTCGATATCCCGTACCACGGCGAGAATCCGCCGGTGGGGACCGAGTTGGGCCAGCCTCAGGTTGACATCCACCCAAAACAGCCGGCCACCCCGGGTCCGGGCGATCCACTCGAAATTCTGGGGTCCCTCCACCAGCGCCCGCTGCAGGTGCTGGTAGGCCATTGGCGCGTCGTAGGGGGGAGTTCCAGCGCTCAAGGCGTCCGGCCCCAGAGCCAGGACCTCGTCCTTGGTGTAGCCGTACAGTTCGCACATGCTGCGGTTGACATCGATCAGCCGGCCATCGTCGGCATCATGAATGAAGATGGCGTCGCTGACGGCGTCGAAAATCGCCCGAAAGCGGCTCTCGCTATCCCGCAGGGCGATTTCCGCCCCTTTGCGCTCGGTGATGTCGTGGCCGATACCCAGCACCCCGATCGGCTGACCCTGGCCATCCACCACCGGCGCCTTGGTGGTTTCGGTATGTTCCTGGTGGCCATCGGCGGCAAAGGTGAGCAGTTCCTCGTTCACCGAGGGCACGCCCTTGGCCAGGGCGATGCGGTCGTGCTCCCGGAAGAAATCCGCCAGCTCCCGGTCCACGAAGTCGTAATCGGACTTGCCGACGATGTCCGCCTCGCAGGCACCATAGAGCTGCTCGAACCGGGTGTTGCAAGCCAAGTAGACCCCATCCAGATCCTTCAGCCAGATCAGGTCCGGAATGGTATCCATGAGACTGCGCAGCATGGCGTGCTTGCGATCCGCGTCGATCAGGGCCTGGCGCCCCGTTTCCCGCAGGGCGGCGATGGAGCCCACCAACTCGGTGAGTTCATCCGGGTACTGGGGAGGGGCGGCCGGCGTGGGTTGCCCATGACGCAGGTCGGCCTCGGACAGGCGGTGCAAGTCCCCGGCGATCTCCAGCAGGCGCCGGGTCACTATGGCTTGGTAGGTCAGGGTCAGGGCCGCCCCGACCAAAATAATCACCAGGGCGTTGCCGGCGAAGCTGATCACCCAGCCCCGTAGAAATTCGTCCCGGACGGCACGGCGGTCGCTGACCAGGGTCAAGTGGCCCAACTCCTGGGGTCCAGCGGGATCGGCGAAGATCAGCGGCGTTTCCACCCGAATCTCCTCGACCTCCGGTATCACCGCGCCCAGGTGGCGCGCTTCCGCCCCGTGCGGACGCAGGTCCACACCGGATACGTCGTCGAACTGGAGATAGCCCGCCAACAAGAGTTCGAGTTGCACCTGGTCGAAGGTCCAGAGACTCTGGGTCAAGGCCGGCGCGGTCACTGAGCCCAGGGTGCGCAGGTAATTGCCCAAGTACGCGACCCGGGCCTGGTAGCCGAACAGGGCCTCTAGGCCGGACACGGCGAACGCGGCCACGATGCCGACCGCGAGACCCCACAGCAGGATGAGGCGCGAAATGCGGCTGCCCAGTCCCAGCAGACCCCAAGACCGCCGCCCGCTGGACGAGACAGACACGGACCTAGTCTCCGGCGCCAATGGACGCGAGGATGCGGTCATAGGTGCCGTCCGCCTTCATCTGCCTGAGCACCTGGCTGATCTTGGGCACCAGGTCCTGGTGGCGCTGATTGAGGTACAGATAGAGATCCACGTCGGCCAGCGGCGGGTCCAGGGGCACGAGGGAGGACAGGCCCATGCGATGAATCAAGGCCACGCCATCCGCCAGGGTGTACAGGGCGAGGTCGACGCGTCCGCTGTCCAGCATCTTAAACAGCTGCTCCGGCCTATCCACCTGGGTAATCCTCCGGACACCGGTCACGTTGGCCTCGAACATTTTCCAGCCGGTCAGGAAGGCGACGCTGTGGGGCGCGAGGCTCCGCCAGCCCTGGTCAAGGCGCAGGTTGGCATCCCGGGCGAACGCCACGAAACTGATGCTTAGGAAGCGTTCCGGAACCTGCACCAGATTGGGGTAGGACGCGGTTAGTCCGGCCACCCGCAGGCCTTCCCCGTCCACCTCACCTAAGTTAGCGGCTACCAGCGAGCGTTCTGAAGGCAGGCTCACCAGCCGGAAATCCAGCCCGAGCCGGCCAAAGATCTCCGCCGACAGGCGTTCCAACGCCAAACGGTCCAGCGGGGTATTGTTGGTGCTGACGCTGATCGTCTCGGCCCGCGCCACCAGGGACGCGCAGCCGAGCAGCAGGATCCTGAGCAAGCCGAAAAACCGCATGTTGCCCCAAAGGCGCGCTAACTCAGCAGAATGACGACGGCATGGCCGCAACCCTGGATGGCCCCTCCCTGTACCTCAAACCGGCTGGAGCTACGGACCCTCGCCCACGGCCCGCCAGCGACCCCTATCCGGTGGTAGGCAAGTCTAACCCATCTACACCGCCCACCCCAGGTTTGTGGTGGCGGCGGCCGGCCATTGCTCCCCAGACCATGCCCGGACGCTATGGTCCGCCTATCCCGAGGACGAACCCTGGCCTGCCGACCGGCGCGGGTCCGGGCTCGGCGGACGCGCCGGGTTGTGGGATGGACGGGGGTCACGGATACTTGGCCCACCGGCGCTGATCCGGCCCACCGGGTCTAGGCAGCCGTGGATTGCCCCCTCCCCCTCACCGAGGCCGCCAACGCCGTGGAACTCCCCCTCCGGCCCAGCGGGGACCAACTGCTGGCAGGCGGCGCCATGACCCGGCTGCGGGAGCGCCTGCGGATGCTGGCCCGCCACCATGACCTGACCACGGTGATCGTCCACGCCTTTGACCACCGCACCCGGATGCTGCCTTTCATCGGTGCCGACCGGATGATGGCACCGGCCGGCGCCCGCGCCATCGGGGCGGCGCTGGTGGATTGCGGCTTCCCCAAGACCCGCATCGTCCTGCAAAGCTGGAACCGGGCCTTCGCCCCCGAGCAGATGCGCCTGGACGGCCGGGTTCCCGACCTGTTTCTGGTGTCGAGCATGCAATTGAACGGCGCCGCCTGCGACGCCCTGATCCGGAATGCCTGCCGCATCGACCCGGTCCAGCGGCCCCTCATCATCGCCGGCGGACCCCGCGTCATCTACCAGCCCTGGACCGTGTTCGGCACCGCTCCGGAGGACCCCTGGGGCGCCGACCTGGCGGTTACCGGCGAGGAATACGTATTCCTGAGCCTGCTGGAACTGCTGTTGACCGTCCGGGGCGCCGGGGAATCCCTGCGCGCCACCTTGCTTCGCGCCCGCCGCGACAGCCTGCTGGACGCCATCCCCGGCCTGGTCTATCCCCACACCGACGCCCGGGGCCTGGCCCTGGAATTGGTGGACACCGGCATTCAGCGCCTGCTGGGGGACCTGGACGAGCTACCCCACCCCGCCCTGGGGTACGGCATCCTGGAAGCGCCCAGCCGCAGCGCGACCCTGGCGGCCGGCGCCCTGACGGCGGACCGGGTGAAGCATCACAGCCGCATCGCGTCCCTGGTGTTGACCGCCGGCTGCAAATTCCGCTGCTCCTTCTGCCCCATTCCCGCTTACAACCAGCACCAGCACCGGAGCAAGAGCGCCGAGCGCATCAGCGACGAAATCGAACGCCTGTACGCCGAATATGGCCTGGTCGCCTACTTCGGCGCCGACGACAACTTCTTCAACGACCGGGAGCGGGCACTAGACATCGCCCGGACCCTGGCCGACAAGGTAGCCGCCGGCTCCCGGGGCCACTGCCGGGCTATCTGGGCCACCGAGGCCACGGTCCACGACAGCCTGCGTATGCGGGAACACCTGCCGGAGTTGCGCAAAGCGGGGCTGGTGGCCCTCTGGCTGGGCGTGGAGGACATCACTGGCACCCTGGTCAAGAAGGGCCAGAACCAGGGCAAGACCGCCGAGGCGTTCCGGGTGCTGCGAGAACAGGGCATCTTCCCGATCCCCATGCTGATCCACCACGACCAGCAACCCCTGTTCAGTTGGGGGCAAGACCGGGGGCTGCTGAATCAGGTCCACCGGCTGCGCCAGGCTGGCGCCCTGAACCTGCAAGTCATGCTGCTCACGCCCTCCCCCGGCTCCCGGGATTACGACCCGACCTATCGCTCCGGCATGGCCATCGCCAGCGCCGGCGGCGCCCAGGTGGAACCCCGCCACACCGACGGCAACCACCTCATCGCCTCCCGCCACCCCCATCCCTGGCGCAAACAACTCAACCTGCTGCTGGCCTACCTGTACTTTTTCAACCCGCTACGGCTATTGATCGCCCTGGCGCGCCCCCTCAGCCGGGTGCCCTGGGCGGACGCCGTGACCTGGCCGCCACCGCCAGTGTTCGACAGCCTATCCCCCTGGCAACGTCTGCGCCTGCGCCTGCCCCAGCAACTCCAGGCCCATCTGATCGACGCCGGCGTGCAACTGTTTGGCATGTGGGGACTGCTGCACAGCATCCGCCGCACCCTGGGCTGGACCCTGCGCTTACTGCGGGGGCCCATCCAGCGCCACCAGGAACCGCCGGGCTCCCCGCTGCCCATGCGCGCACCCAGCGGCGACCCGGCGAGCCATGGACTGGCTCCAGCAGCGCCCCAGAACCCGGACCCAGGGCGTCATCGCCGCCCCTGAAGGGCGACCCAGTGCCAGTCTGGCCCCCGGGGGTTAGGCTATGCTTTGCCGGAGGCCAACCCCTTTTTGCTTTCCCCGGAGAACCGAATGG